>CAYUPD010000159.1:0-2620 GCA_964446645.1 uncultured Rhodospirillaceae bacterium | reverse complement strand
GGCAAAAAAAATCACAGAGCGCATAGGACTTTATCCCGGGACGTTTGATCCGATCACGCGCGGGCATCTTGAGATGATCCAAAGGGCGGCGCGGCTTGTCGATTATCTTGTGATCGGGGTGGCGCGCAGTTCGGGCAAGGGGCCGCTTTTTGACACGGCGGCTCGGGTCAAGATGGTGAAGCGCGAGATAGAGGCGTTAAAGACGGGCAAGAACATCGTGGTGATGCCGTTTGAGAATCTTCTGATGCATTTTGCGATGAAGATCGGGGCGTCGGTGATCGTGCGGGGATTGCGGGCGGTCTCGGACTTTGAGTATGAGATTCAGATGTCGGCGATGAACTACAGGATGAACCCGGACATTGAGACGATTTACATGTCGGCGACGGACGGGACGCAGTTTATCTCGTCGAGTTTTGTGAAAGAGATTGCGCGGTTGGGCGGCGACGTGAGGCCGTTTGTGAGCGACGCGATTGCGGCGGATTTGGAGCGATGCTTTAAGGCCGAAAAGGCGCGCCGCAAAGTCAAGCCGGTTGTCCGGGATTAAGCTTCGATAATAATTTATCGATGACGGTTTTCCAGTCGGCGGGAGTTTCCTGCCGCAGCAAGGTCAGCGACGGATAAAGGTCGGTCGTCTCGCCTTTTATTCCCCATCTCCAATCGGGGCAGAAGGGGAGAAGCAAAAACGTTTTGACGCCCAAGGCCCCGGCAAGGTGAGCGGCGGCGGTATCGACGGTAATCAGGCAATCGAGTTGTTTAAGCAGCGCGGCCGTATCGGCGAAATCCGAAATAAGGCTTTCGAGCTTGGCGATAGGATACGCGCCGACATCTCCGGCGTCGGTGAACGGCGCGTAAAAGTCGGCTTTGACGTTTTTAAAAACGGGTTCGAAAGCTTTCAGCGGAACAGACCGCTCGCCGTCCCGAAGGTGCGTTTTCGATCCGGCCCAGACGAGCCCGATTTTAAGGCCGTGCTTGCCTTGGGGCAGGGCGGGCTTTTCGGGCGCAAAAAGGTAGGGCTTCGTTATAGGCGCGGCGTATTTTTTCGTCGCAACCGGCAGCGAGGCGATGGGAAGATAATAATCGCAAGGCGGGATCGGGCCTTTTTCGTCCGCGATGGTTCCGCGCAGCGCGCCCGAGAGCAGCCGCACCAGATTTTTCGGCACGGCCCAAACGAGATCGCCCTTCGGCAAAAATTCCTGATAGCGGCAGAAATGAAGGGCGTCGCCGAAACCCTGCTCGGCGACGATCAAAAGTTTCTTGCCTTTCAGGCTTTTGCCTTTCCAGCGCGGGAAGGACGGGGCGAGGCGCAAAACGTTCGGCATGTCGAGCCGGGCTTCGAACAGTTTAAACCCCGCCGCGAAGTCGCCCGCAAGAAGCCGCGCCAAGCCTTCGTCGCGGCGGAAGACGGCTTTGTCGTCGATCGCGCGGGCGGCGGCGAAGAGCGGCCATGCGTCGTCGAAGCGAAAAACTTCCGTTTCGAGATTGGCGCGGTTGAAAAGAATGTCCGGGTTGCGCGGCGCTTCGGTATGGGCTTCCATAAAAGCGGCGCGGGCCTCGTCGAACTTGCCCTGCTTCATAAGAGCGAGGCCGAGGCAGTTCAGCGCGTCGCCCTTGGAAACCGCTCCGGTGAGCGCGCGGCGGGCCATGTCCTCGGCGTCTTTGTAGCGGCCTTTGGCGCGATAGAGGTTCGATAGATTGCCGCACGCTTCGGCTTGGAGAGGATTAAGGGCGAGGCAGCGTTCCTGACTTATTATAGCGTCGTCGATGAGCTTCAGGTTTTCCTCGGCAAGCCCGCGGTTGAACCAAAAGAGCGCATAGTCCGGAAAACGGCGGGTCGCTTCCTTGAAAGTTGCCCATACGCCCGGCCAGTCCTCGAGCGCCATTTCGGCCAGGCCCTTAATCAAAAAATGCTGGACGGTGAACGTCGAAATGTCCTCGCGCGCCATGAGGTCGCGCGCGGCGGCGAAATCCTTTCGTTTGATAGCGTTAAGAGCTTCGGAAACGGACATGGTTAATACATTCTATTACCAAAAATGGATTATTGACCTTCTTTTATTCGCGGTACAGCATGATTTTCCTGAAAATGATTCCCCCATTTCGAGGAGACGATCTCATGGAAATAGGCGGCAATAATACCGGAACAGGCGAACACCCCGGCGTGGGGGACAGCTCTTTTCAAAACAATACATTACCAAGTCATAATGTTGAAAGTCCCGGTAGACCGGGTGAGACTCCGCAGGGAAAAGACGAGTATCCTTTCGATCCTAACGTGTATCCTTGGAGATATGGGCCAACCAGATAAACTGGCTAGCAAATAAAATAGGACTGGACTTGTTAACGTTTTTTGATTACAAACCGCGCGTGAAATCGGTGTGGTAGGCGTTTCTTCACCATCAATACCCGAAGAAAGCTGCACCACGCCAGCCTGTCTAGTTGCAGTCACGGTTGCGGGGAGCCGACAAAGTCGGCGTACCGCAGAGTAGTCGCAACCAAATATAGACAGGTCGGGGAATGCGAATTCCTCCACATTGTTAAGCTTGTCCGGGCACGCATGCCGCGCGCCCCGGCGTTTTTATTGAGGAGAAACCAATGGCTAAAGAAGTCGTCGGAGTCATCAAGCTCC
>CAYUPD010000158.1:0-3717 GCA_964446645.1 uncultured Rhodospirillaceae bacterium | reverse complement strand
AACCCTTGATAGGCATACACCTATAACGGTTTTCGAGACCGTCGCTTTCGACCGCTCAGCCACCTCTCCGCAACTCACTCACATATGTAAACATCCAACCACTACCTGCTTCAAGAGAGCGGTCGAACTTTTTATATCCCGGCTCGCTCTGCGCTCCGCGCAACCGCTCGCACGGGCCGCTCAGCCACCTCTCCGCAAAACTCAAAAATTCTTATATAAACTCGTTTTGCGCCGCGCCGAAGCTGCAAAGCAGCGAAGGCGGGCCGTTCTCCATTGCTAAACTCCCTCAGTCCTTGAAAACAAACACTTTTTTCTCGCCCTCGGCAAGCAAAAAATGCCCGGCCCCGCCTCGGGCGGGGCGGCCTTTATATCAGATCAAAAGGAAGAGTCGAGCCTTCTTAAAAGCCTTCGAAACCTTTATTGAATAGCCACTACCGTTTTCATCATCTCATTAACCGCAGAGACGACCTTGGCATTGGCCGAATAGACCTGCTGCGACTCGATTAAATCCGTCAGCTTGGTCGCTATATCGACCGTCGACTCTTCCAGCGAACGGCACAAAATCGTTCCGGAACCCGCTGTCCCCGCCGCATTGTATGCCACAACGCCCGAAGACAGCGTCGCCTGATAGGCCGTTCCCGTAATCGGCGCGAGATAATCTTCGGCCGGAAATGTCGCAATCGGAATTTCGTAATACGTCGCCGTTTGTCCGTTCGAATAACTGACGCTCACGTTGCCGCTCGTGTCGATATATGTGCTGCTGTATGATCCCGCCCCGACACCGTTCGCCGTAAAGGTTGCCACGTTGACCGACGTGTCCGCATATTGCGTGACATGCGACAAATCGCACGAAATCGTTTGGGCGTCCGCGCCGCTGTACGAGAGCGCGAACGATATCGTCGATCCGTCGACGGTGTATCCGGCTCCTGCCGTGATAGCTCCCAGAATGCCGGACGTATTGAATGTCACCGGAATTGTCGCCGTGTAATCGGTCGCGCCAAGCCCTCCGGCCGCAGAAACCGTCAGCTCCCACGAGTTACTTCCCGCATCGACCAAAGTCCATCCGTAAGTCAGGTCGTGCGTATGCCCCAGGGAATCGTAAAGCGTCGCGGTCGAAGATGACGTTGTGCTCGTTCCCGCCGGAAGATTGGCCGAATAAGATATCGCCGTCGAGGCAATCGGCGCATTCACTGTGTCCGGGTCGATTTGTATGGGAACGCGCGTCCCGATGACGGGGTCCCCGGTCGTTGCATCGATCGCCCACCCACACAGATAATAACCGGCACTGTTTACCAAATACCCGTTCGCGTCCGTCGTAAAATCGCCGCAGCGCGTGTAGTATTCTTCCGTGCTGAACGTAACCGTCGTTCCGTCCGCGTTAACTGTCCCAGTTCGCACGACAAAATAACCATTGCCGTTGATCGCTAAATCCAAGTCCGATGTCGAAGATGAAATAGTCCCTTGCGCGTCGTTGTTGAAGGAGATGCTCGCCGCTACGCCGCCTAGCCCCGAATCCCTCGGAGACGAATACGACGACACTAAATCGGAAAAATACGTATCGACCGCCTTGTACCCCGTCGAGGAGGCATTAGCCAAGTCGCTGGAAACATTTGATATAGCCGCCGATTGAGCCAAAAGGCCACTCAGAGATATGTTAAGCGATGTGGTCAGCGCCATGGCAAGGCCTCCAGAAGTATGCCGGAAAACAGGCGTTCTTAGACGCCGCTTCTCCTTAACTCCCGAATAAGCAATATGCGTGCCAACGATATCAAAAAAACAGATTCGGAAAGCGCGTGTGCCAGAACCCCGACGTCAGTACCGACTGCGACAAGGCTGCTCTTTAGGCCGGGGAGGGGCTTCGAAATATTACGGAATGCCCCAATACGATTTTTGGTTCGACTGAATCCTCTCAATTAGTCCGTCGTCCAGAGCAGAGCGCAGAACCAAGATCTCCGATACATCGCCGCCAAACGGACTCCCTCCAAATCTTTGGTAGCCTGACGTGAGATTGGCGCGGCCCCAGAACAGCAATTGCCCTTCGTTCGACGTATCCGCCGTACTTCCGGGCCTTCCGTTCAAATACGCTCGCATGCCGCCCTTCGCTTTCGCTCTCCATGTTCCGGCAACGGCGCTCCATGTATCGGGCTTAACGTCCAGGGATATTTTATCCGTTTCCTTACCCATCCGGATAACCCAGCTTCCGTTAAGGAAAAAATTGTTATGAAGATTTTGGTAGTCCCACGAAACCAAATTGTTTCCTTTCGCCGCAGGCTTAAATACGGCCAAGATGCTCTGTTCCTTATCCGGCGTACAATTTTTGGGATAGATATCCTGCCGACATGAATCTTCGTTGATAGGCGAAACCGCCCATCCTCTCGTATTGTTTGTATATCTCCAACATGGCTTTTGATTTTGGCAATTCAGAATAAATTGCGGTTGATTTGCCGGCAAAGGCCCGGCTTCTCGTCCATCGGCAACTTTTTTCCCGTTACACTGGGGCAGCCCGTAGCATAGATCGTTCCCTTTTCCGGATTGATCGTACACAACTTGCACAAACAGCTTGGCTCCGCGAGCCCACGCCTCTATCGCCCCAACATCTAACGGCGCCTGAGAAGAAATGCCCGTCGCATGGAAGTCTTTCGTTTCATTGTCCGAATCGCGGCGAAGTTTGACAAGCGGCCCCACATATCCTGCCAAAATATTTCTAAGGCCGAAAATATTTCCCCGCAGCAATCCTATTTGGAAAAAAACGTCCTTTTGCGTGGAATAGGCAACCTGACTCGGCGCTTCAATTCCAACGCCGGATACCTTCGCGTTTATGGCAAAAACTCCGGGCTTGGAATTCTTGTATGTAAATGTCTTTATACAATTGAATTCATCCCCGCACACAAATGACGGCGGATTGAACGTTCCTCCGGCGCCCCCGTCGTCAAGAGACACGTTCAACGGCGACGGGATTCTGCCCGAATAATAAAACGTGAACTCTCCGGACGTTACTCCCGGATCGCCGTAATTTTTTTCAGGCGCAATCAAAAGCGTTTTGGACGGTTGCGGCGATTTTGTGTATTTTGACATCACCGCGACTTGAGATTTGTCCATGCCTCTTTTGAAGGTGGACGTCCACGGTTCCATGAATATGTCGTAGGAATCCCTAAAAGCCCCCGTCCCGGCGACCCAGAACGTCACGGCAATGTTGTTTTGCGACAGGTATTTCAGCGTGGTATCGAGCATCGTCATCCAGTTATAGCTGTTCTCCGCATTCCCAACGGCCGTCTCTCCGATCATGCATCTGCCCGCAGAAGCATAGCCGTGGCTTGTGCACCACGAAACAAACGGGGTGAAAAAATCAACCAGCGTGTTGTCATTGATCGCGTGGCCGACAAGCGTTCTGCTTCCGTAATCGACCTGAGTTTTCCAATCGAAGTTGGTTCCCGCGCTGTTGTGATCCGGATAGCCATGAGCTTCGAATACGATTTTGTTCGCCGGGTCGGATAGCTTCGCAAGCGGCGCGCCGTAAGTCGGCCACGTATAGGCGCTGCTCCAATTCCATGCCTCGACGTATATCGGGGTGTTTTTGTCAATGCCCCGGATGGCGCTGATCGCCGCTTGCGCGCACGACAACCATACATCGTTGCTCACGACGCTTCCGGGGGCCGGCTCGTTAAACAAATCGTATCCGGCGACGCTCAGGTTGTATTGGAACTCGCGGGCGACCTT
>CAYUPD010000157.1:0-3751 GCA_964446645.1 uncultured Rhodospirillaceae bacterium | reverse complement strand
TGGCGACCGGCCAGACCAAGTTCTTGGGCTGCGCATACAGCACCGCGCAAGCGTCGTTCAGTTCGCCTCGTCGTCGAGCGAGGCCGCGGCGCTTTCGTTGGCGGACAAGCTTAAGGCAAAGTACGCGGCCCAGCTTGGGGAAGTGTCTTTGCACGTGAGCCGCGCCGATTTGGGAGCCAAAGGCGTTTTCTACCGCATTCAAAGCGATCCCATAGCGAGGGACGAAGCCACCCGTCTTTGTTCGTCGCTGAAGAAACTCAACGCCGGGTGCATCGTTGTCGGAAAATAGTCAGCAAAGGCCAAAACCGGTAATCTTCGGCTGCTCGGGCGCAAAGCTCGGCTTGGGCGAGCGCGCGACGTTCCGCGCCGCAAATCCTCTCGGGTTTATTCTTTTCAAGCGCAACTGCGAGACGCCGGACCAAATTCGCGGCCTGATCCTCGAGCTTAAGCAGGCCGCAGGCCGCGACGATATCGTCGTCGCCGTCGATCAGGAGGGGGGGCGCGTCTCGCGCCTCGGGCCGCCGCAGTGGCCGGAATATCCGCCCGCGCGCGCGTTCGGCATGATGTACGAAAGCGATCCCGAGTGGGGCGTCGAGGCGATCCGCCTTTATACGCGCCTCATGGCGCACGAGCTGACGAGCCTCGGGATCGACGTCAACTGCGCGCCCGTCGTCGATCTTTACAATCCCAACGGGTCTCCTGCTATCGGCGACCGGGCGTTCAGCGAATCCCCGTCCATCGTCGCGGCGCTGGCCCGCGTGCAGATCGAAACGTATCTCGCGAACGGCGTTTTGCCCGTCATCAAGCACATGCCGGGACACGGAAAATTAAGGGCCGATCCGCACGAGACGCTGCCCGCCATCGACGCGCCGCGCAGCGAGCTTGAAGAGCAGGATTTTATTCCGTTTGAGCTTTTGAAGGACGCGCCTCTGGGCATGAACTCGCACGCGGTTTTTAAGTCGCTCGATCCCGAAAATCCGGCGTCTCTGTCGATCAAGGTCAACGGCGAGATTATCCGCGACCGGCTCGGCTTCGACGGACTTTTGCTGTCGGACGACTTGGCGATGAAGGCGATCAAGGGATTGCCGGGAGAAATGGCGATCCGCGCGCTTAAGGCCGGAAACGACGTCGTCCTTCACTGCAACGCGGACGGCTCGCAGATGGAAGCGATCGCGCGCGCTCTCGAGCCGATGGGCGCGGCAAGCTGGGAGCGGTGGGAGCACGCCAAGGCGATGCTCGGAACGCCCGATCCGCTCTATGACCCCACTGAGGACGCGCAGAGGCTCGATATCCTGCTTGGCGGGCTCGCTTACGAAAAACGCACGTAATATCTGCTCTTCCTTATGCTTGCTCGGCCTTGTTATGCGGGCTAATGATAGCGCATGGTTTTTCCGATTTTTGCCGACGTCATTAAGCCGGATTTTAGGCCCGAAGGGGGCAAGAAGTTCGAGCTGACATCTTCCTACCGCCCGGCGGGCGATCAGCCGCAGGCGATCGACGCTTTGTGCCAAGGCATGAACGAGGGCGCGCGCGATCAGGTGCTTTTGGGCGTCACGGGCTCGGGCAAGACTTTCACCGTCGCCGAGACGATCAACCGCTTGCAACGTCCCTCGCTGATCCTTGCACCCAACAAGACTCTCGCCGCGCAGCTTTACGGCGAGATGAAATCATTCTTCCCCAACAACGCCGTCGAATACTTCGTGAGCTACTACGACTACTACCAGCCCGAAGCCTACGTTCCGCGCACCGACACATACATCGAAAAAGAGTCGATGATCAACGAGCAGATCGACCGCATGCGCCACTCGGCTACGCGCGCGCTGCTCGAACGCGACGACGTCATCATCGTCGCGTCGGTGTCGTGCATCTACGGCATCGGCTCGGTCGAAACGTACCGCGATATGGTCGCGGGCCTCGCCAAGGGGCAGAAGATATCGAGGCAGGCGTTGCTCGCGGCTTTGGTCGAGCTTCAATACAAGCGCAACGATATCGACTTCGGGCGCGGAGATTTTCGGGTCAAAGGCGACACGGTCGAGATTTTCCCCGCGCACTTGGAAAGCGTCGCGTGGCGGATGGCGATGTTCGGAGACGAGATTGAGCGCATCACAGAGATCGATCCTCTGACGGGCGAGAAGGGCCGCGAACTCGACGCCGTGAAGGTCTACGCCAACAGCCACTATGTGACGCCGAAGCCGACGTTGGCAGGGGCGATGGAGAACATAAAGCAAGACCTTAAGAAAAGGCTGGAAGAGCTTGTAAATCAAAAGAAATTACTAGAAGAGCAGAGGCTTCGCGAGCGCACGGTTTTTGACCTCGAGATGATGGCCGCGACGGGAAGCTGCGCAGGTATCGAGAATTATTCGCGCTATCTGACGGGCCGCGCGCCGGGGCAGCCGCCGCCGACATTGTTCGAATACCTGCCCAAAAACGCGATGCTGTTTGTGGACGAAAGCCACGTCATGATTCCGCAGTTGCAGGGCATGTATAGGGGCGACTTCGCGCGCAAGACGACGCTGGCGACTTACGGATTCCGCCTGCCGTCGTGCGTCGATAACAGGCCGCTCAAGTTTGAGGAGTGGGACGCGATGCGCCCGCAGACCGTGTTTACGTCGGCGACTCCGGGCGACTGGGAATTGCAGCGCACGGGGGGCGTCTTCGTCGAGCAGGTGGTGCGCCCGACGGGATTGATGGATCCGCCCGTGATCGTCCGGCCGACCGAAAAGCAGGTAGACGATCTGCTGGAGGAAATCCGGCAAGTCGCGAAAAAAGGCTTGCGCGTGCTTGTGACGACGCTGACGAAAAAGATGGCCGAGGCTTTAACGGAATACATGGGCGAGGCGAATATCAAGGTTCGCTACATCCACTCGGACGTCGATACGCTCGAGCGCATCGAGATCATCCGCGATCTTCGTTTGGGCGTCTACGACGTTTTGGTCGGCATCAATCTTTTGCGCGAAGGCTTGGATATTCCGGAATGCGGTCTTGTCGCCATATTGGATGCCGACAAAGAGGGCTATTTGAGATCAAAGACCGCGCTGATCCAGACGATAGGCCGCGCCGCGCGCAACGTGGACGGCCGCGTCATTTTGTACGCGGACCGCACAACGGGCAGCATGAAAGCGGCGCTCGACGAAACCGACCGTCGGCGCGAAAAGCAGCGGGCGTACAACGCCGCGAACGGCATCACGCCCGAGAGCGTCAAAAAAGACATTGGCGACATTTTAGCGTCCGTGTACGAGCAGGATCACGTGACGGTCAAGCCGGGCTTGGCGAAAGAGATGACGCTTGCGGGCAAGGATTTGCGGGCGCATCTGCGCGATCTGAATAAGCGTATGCGCGCGGCGGCCGAGAATCTGGAATTCGAAGAAGCAGCCTTGTTGCGCAACGAGATCAAGCGGTTGGAATCGGCGGAGCTGGAGATCGACACAGGCGCAGCGCCAAGCCCCGCGCCGAAGCCGAAAAAGAGAAGGCGGTAAGTTTTTATCCGCGCGGATGCGCGCCGATCATGCCCCACGGATTGGGATGGTTTGTACTTATCCTATACCGAGCTTCAGCTGCGGAGGCGCAAAGGTAAGTTTCCAACGTCCCCAACGCGGCAAACCATGCGTAAAGAACCTGTACAGAGACAGGGGTGCTGAGTAAGGCTTGAGAGGCGATATACAAAGTTGCCGCGCCAAAGCCTGCCGTGAGACAGATTTCCAATTTGGAAGTCTTCCATCTTTTTTTAATGTCATCGGCGATTTTTATCATA
>CAYUPD010000156.1:0-3751 GCA_964446645.1 uncultured Rhodospirillaceae bacterium | reverse complement strand
ACGCGCTAAAAAATGCCGCGGCGTAGCCTGAAAGGCGAAGCCGGGCTCTCGCCACTTGCGCCCCTACACCGCTTCAGAGCTTACCGTGCAATGATTCCAGTCGTTTTACTTTCATGTTAAAATCCAAACCGTGGTTTTTAGGAGATGGTTTTGGATAAAATCAATATTTACGGCGATGAATTCGTTCCGACGTTGCAGGGATACGGAAACGACGTTTCATCCTCAAGAATTGACGATTTGGATCGCAACTGCTTGGATTACGCCGCTAAGCTTGTCGTAAAACACAAAGAAACCGGCAAAATTGTCCGGGCGCTCGATCTCGGCGGGGGCCTTGGCGGGCAAAGCAAACGTTTGGCTTTGCTGGGGGCCGATGTAACTTTTGTCGATCTCGGCAACCGGCGTGATGCCATCGACAATTTCAATAAATCTCACAAAGGCCCTCCTATAACTTTCATTCAACAGAACATGCGCGATTACGAGGGCTGCCCCTTCGACATCATTTACAGCCAACGCGCCATCCAATATCTGCGTTTCGACGAAGCAAAAACTATGCTGTCCCGATTGTTTTCCCTGTCGCCGGAAGCGCATGTTTTCATCTCAGCCGTCGGCCTGAATGCCGATGACGGCATCGATTATCCCGACCGCGACAAACCCATCCATAAGAGATTTTCTCTTCTGCGCAAAGACCTCGCCGAAAAACTGCAGGCGACAGAACCGATGGCGCTTTACTCAAAAGAAGACCTGTCGCGCCTCCTTGAAGAAACGGGCGTTCGGGACATCTCTGTGTGGCTTTCGGCCTCAGGCAACGTCAAAGCCACCGGCAAACTACCCGCCGACGTGAATCCGAAACCGTCCCGCTCGTCGAACAACGAAGATTCGTCGCTCTTTTCTCTCAACTGCATTCGTTAAGTTTGCGTCCCTCCTGGAACGCTCTTCTCTTCGTTGGCACGGTTTTAGCTTGGAAAACAAAGATCGTTAAACACGTAAAACCATGGAGAAATCGTTATGACCTTCTCAGGCGTCGGCGCTCTCGGAAATTCCAGCACAACGACAACCAGTGGTTCGAATATTTCTGACGCTAAAGTCGATGACGATTCATTCCAAAAAGAACTCGAAGAGTACTTTTTCGAATCCCCGGCGCAGCGGATGTTCGATAATTGGCTCCACTCTCACGGCATAAGCAAAGAGCAATACGACGCCATGTCTCCCGAGGAAAAGGAAGCCATTCGTAAAAAATTCGCTGAGGAAATGGAAAGAAAAGCGCAGGAAAAAGCCGGGACATTTGTTCGTATGTAATTGGTCGTTCTGATCTTTTCGATTTACCCCGATCGTTAACCAAATTTAGGGATTATTCTCTTTCCTTGTTTTTTTTCTCAAGAAAGCATTAGCTAATCTGATATATAATCCCTCTGTGTTTATAGTCTGTTTTTTGTTGAGGATAATATGACAGAAAAGAAAATTGTCGTTGGTTTTGGGTCTAAGGTCGAAGATACGACGGCCATCGTGCCAGAACATTTGCACTCCGCCCTCAAGAAGGACCTGCTGGATATTATCGCCTCAGATTTTCCCGATATCGGCCTCAAGGACGATATTACCGACGACCGGCTTTATCCCGCAGTTAGAAAAATTCTCGAAAAATATCAGGATCAACTTGACGTTCATACGCAAGAAGGCGGGTCTGTTTTTAACAGCTTCTCGGCCGCTAAGACTTTGCTCGGACGCAAAGTGAACGATGTCGAATTCCATCATATTCCTACATCCAACGTCAAAACGATTATTTTGGCCCTAGGCTCCCAAAAAATCATGGTTAGCCATCGTCCAAAGAACGATGCAACATTCTCGGACGCTCAGAAAATTTTGATTTCGAAGGCAGACGTTTTCTTCGCCCCTAAATCCTCCTTCAATGGAAATCCGGATCAAATAAAAGAAGCCTTCAACCTTCTTAAGCCTACGGCCAAGGTTTTTGCGACGTTCCACGGCAGTGGCCTCGTCAAAAATATTTCTCTTATGCTCAAAGCCCACGCTTGGGCCGGTAACGCTCAAGAACTCGGTGACGCAAGTTATACCGAGGCACACGCCGCTTTTGCCGTCAAAGGAGGCCTCGCAGTCAAAACGGACGGCGAAAACGGACTCGAGGTCATCAGCGGTGACCCTCGCCATTGCAATTTCTTTCGCAAAAAGTTTCCCGCTCTTCCCGTCCAAAATATCGTCAACACCGCAGGCGCCGGTAACGGCGTCGAAGGAACCGTCATTGTTTATCTATTGGGTATGGGATTGGGAAACACCTTGGACGAACGTCTTCTTTGGCTTGGCCACATGGCAAACGCCGCCAGCGGAATCGTTCTGACTTTTGCCGAAACCGCCTTGCAACCAAAACATCTTCCGGACATCGTTGATCGTTATCACGAGCATATTAAAGCTGCCTGTGTCCGGCTGAAACGCGCAGCACGACACAGGGATCCTGCCCCTCCTGTATAAACGCGAATAACGGCTTCTTTTGCGCTCAATTTCGTGCTTGCCGCATAACGAAGAAGCGGGCAAAATTAGCGACCAATAGGCCTTTGTCTTGGAACCCGCTCACGGCGTACGATGTTCGAATCCGACATTGCGGCAAAACTTTTTTCTTCCCCCTCCTTCGCGTCGCCGAACGTTCTTTTCGTCTTCGGCTTCTTTCTCGTTTTCGGCGTCCTTGGCGCCATCGTCGCGCACAGACTGCGTTGGCTGCCCACGATCTCGGCCTTCATGCTTGTCGGTTTCCTGATCGGCCCAAGCGGCGCAAACCTCATCACGTCCGACATCCTTTTTAAATCCAGAGCCATCGTCGACGTCGCGCTCGGCCTCATTCTTTATAACCTCGGCTCGGAAGTCCAGCTTAGGCACCTTCTTCGCTCGACCCCCATCTGGCGCTCGGCCATCGTCGAGGCCTCTATCAGCTTCTTTGCCGTCTTTTTCGCCCTCATCTCATGCGGCCTTCCGGCCCTCGTCTCCGCCTTCGTCGCCGCCATCGGCGTCTCGTCCTCGCCCGCCGTTCTCGTCCACACGGCCAACGAAATGCGCGCCCGCGGCCCCATCGTCAATCACGCCAAAGCTCTCGTCACATTCAACAACGTCGCCGCGTTCTTCATCTTTTCTCTTTTGCTCCCGATCGCTCTCGGTGAAACAAAGTTCAATCTCGTCGATATGCTCGGCATCCCTCTCTATCGCGCCATCGGCGCCGCAGCCGCGGGCTTTTTGGTTGCTCTTATCATGGAACGCATGGACCGATTCCTTAACAAGGAGGACGAACATTTTCGTTTTGCCCTCATCGTTGGCGGCATTACGGCAACCATCGGCCTTGCCGATATGTTCGGTTTCTCGTCTCTTTTCGCCTCCCTGACCCTCGGCATCGCTACGCGCTGGTTTGAAACCCAGCGGCAAGGCCTTTCCAGCATCGAGTTCGGCGCAAGCGGAGACATCTTCTTCATCGCCCTCTTCGCCATGGCAGGCGCGAACCTTCACCTCGAAGGCCTAAAAACCGCAGGCATCATTGCTCTCGCCGCCGCGCTCGCACGCCTTGCTGCAAAGGGCCTTTCTCTTTTCATTAATCGGCAACGCTCGGAACACGACAATAAACAAATAATTGCCGTCTCCCTCATGCTTATGCCCATGGGCGGCCTCGCCATCGGGCTGGCCCAGACTCTTCAGGGCTTTTCGCCTTCTACGGGGAGTAAAGTCTCCCTTATCGTCTTCTCGATGGTTGCTCTTCTCGAAA
>CAYUPD010000155.1:0-3755 GCA_964446645.1 uncultured Rhodospirillaceae bacterium | reverse complement strand
ATTTCCCTTTTTCCTCAGAATGTTGGAGCGAACAGCGGCGCTCTTTACATACACGTGCAATCGCGCAAAAATGGCTTCCCATGAGCCCCCGCCCCGCTTCTCTCTTCATTGCCTTTTTGTCCGCCGCCGTTTTTCTTGCGGGATGCAGCGGCGCGTTTGAGAGGGACCGAGCCGCGGCCCGCGCGAAGACGCGCATGATCGGAATGACGAAGGAAGAAGTGCTGGCGTGCATGGGGCCGGCGAAGAAGAAGGCGCGCGAAGGAAAAACGGAAGTCTGGCAATATCAATCGACGGACGGCCATCGCACGCGCTTTTCGAACAGCATGAAGATCACAAGCGACTATCGCACGTCGTACGGTACCGGCAGCAAAAGTTTCTGCACGGTGAACGTCGTGATGAAAGATAACGCGGTGACGGCGGTGAACTATACGGGGCCGTCGTCTTCGGGCGTTTTCCACGACTTTGACCAATGCGGCTACGCGGTCGCGGCGTGCGTCGACAAAAGCCCCGAATAAAACCTCACGCCCAAATATCGACGAGGCTGCCGCGGGGCAGCCGCGACGAAGAGGTAGAATTTCCTTCCGACGTTTGAGAGACAGAGAAGACCCTGACGGGCTCGACGGCGGAGGACGCGCGCGGAGAAGTTTGCTGGATGGCGGTAAGAACGCCGGTATCGCGGAGGCGATTCGCCTGCAAAAGGCTCTGGGAAGACGGAAGAGAAGCGGAGCCGCCGATGGAGTCGATCATGGGAAGCCTCAAAAGAGAGAGGAAAACCCCATCCTAGGCAAAGAAGAGCAATCGTCCTGATTGCGGCGTCGAATCAACGCGTTCGTTGATTAAAAAAGAGCCTAGCGGGCCGAGTCACGGTTGTCAAAGCCTCTCCTTATATATAGGGCATGCAGGGAAGGTTCACAAAAAAATCTGAAAAAATCTTGATTTTTCCCTTGACGCCGGATTTCAAAGGGCGTATTGACACACCCACGGCGCAATGTATCCGCAATCGACTGAGGCGGCGGCGCTCGAAACCGAAAAATCCAAAAACATGACGGACGATAACAACAAGCGGCTGGCCGACAAAGCCATCGAGGCGTTGCACCTCGTGATGGAAGCGGGCGACAGCGACAGCACGCGCGTGCGGGCGGCGCAAATCCTGCTCGACCGGATGGGGCCGGAGAAAGAAGATGAAGAAGAACAGAAACGCGCGCGTGAAAGACGCGACGCGGCTATTGCTGCAGCGCACGGATTACTTGCAGGATTTGCCGAGCTGCGAACTGATTTCTTTTGTCTCCGGAATGCAGTGGTTGCAGCAAGCGAGGCCGGAACAATTGACCCCGAGGGGGAACTGGCGCGTCTGGCTCGTGATGGCGGGAAGAGGCTGGGGTAAGACGCGGACGGGGGCGGAGGATTTAGCGTCGTACGTGTTGTGGCATCCGGGGGTTCGGGCGGGAGTGATCGCGCCGACGTACGCGGACGCGAGGGACACGTGCGTGGAGGGCGAGAGCGGCCTGTTGAAGGCGCTGCCGCCCGAGACGATAGAGAAATGGAACCGTTCGATGGGTGAGATATGGCTCGCGAACGGAAGCAGGATCAAATTGTTTTCGGCCGACGAGCCGGAAAGGCTCAGAGGGCCGCAGCACCACCGGGTGTGGTGCGACGAATGTGGCGCGTGGGAGAGTCGGGACGCGTTCGACCAGATGATGTTCGGACTGCGGCTTGGGCGGGATCCGCGCGTCGTAGTAACGACAACGCCGAGGAACACGGACATGCTGCGCGAATTATTCAAGAGAAAAGACGACGACGTGATAGTGACGAGAGGGCGGACGATGGACAACGCCGACAATTTATCGCCGCACGTGTTGCGGCAACTGACGGAGCGCTACGGCGGCACGAGGCTTGGGCGGCAAGAGCTTGACGCCGAGTTTTTGGAGGACACCGAAGGCGCGCTCTGGAAGCGTGAAGAGATCGACAGCTTGCGCGCTCAGACGGTACCCGAGCTGCGCCGCCTTGTCGTGGCCATCGACCCCGCGGTGTCGCACAACGCGAACTCCGACGAAACGGGAATCATCGCAGCTGCGCGCGGGGTCGACGGTCTTTTGTACGTTCTGGCGGACTGGTCGGGACGTTATGCGCCGGATGCGTGGGCCGAGCGGGCGATTATGCTGTACAACGACATGCGGGCGCAAATGATCGTGGCCGAGGTGAACGCGGGCGGCGAGATGGTCGAGCGCATTCTGAGGCAAAAAGCGCCGCATGTGCTGTTCAAGCCGGTGCGGGCGTTGCGCAACAAGGTCGAGCGGGCGATGCCGATTGCGGCGTTGTACGAGCAAGGGCGCGTGCGGCATGTGGGGAATTTAAAGGCGCTCGAGGATCAAATGGTGCGGTTTACGACGGACAACAGAATGGACAAATCGCCGGATCGGGTGGATGCGCTGGTGTGGGCGCTGACCGAGTTGAGCGAAGTCTCGCGCGGCGAGCCGAAGATAAGAATGCTTTAAGTAAATTCGTATTTGGGCGCGTTTGTGGAGATCGATTTAAAAAAACGCCCTTCGGGTGTCGAAGGCCAACCGGCCGCGACGCCTTTAAGATGTTTCAGAGGATCGTCAATAACTTTGAATTTATAAACGTAATTCGGATTGCCGGTGTTTTGAGGTTCCGAAAGAATATGTTCTTCGGTCAATTTCGAAAAAACGTATTTTTCATTGTCAATAAAGGGCGTGGTCAAAAAAGAGTCGCCGACGCGAAGCAATTTGGAAAGGCTGTAGCTTAAAGAAAGATCGAACTGAGTGGCATCGCCGTCGAAGCCGTTAAAAACGATATCTTTGCCGACGGCGTCAAAATGGCAAACGGCGCTGGGGGCCGGTAAATCCCCATCAAGCATTTTCGAAGCGATTTCCATTCTGCGAGTCATGAAGCCATTGTACAAAAAGGATTTTAAAAAGCGGTTGATAAGATTGAAGAATTTCGCCTTCGCCTAAGGGGCGGAAAACGCGGGAGAATCCGCAAAACATGTTTAAGCGAATTTAACGTTTCAACGCAGATTTGAAAACACCCGAAAGGTCAAACACCATGAGCCTCTCAAGCCTCGTGACGCGTTTTGTGCGTCCGCCGCAAACCAAGACAAGCGCCTCTGGCCCAATGATCGCGTGGAGTCACGTGGGGCAGCCGCAATGGACTCCGCGGCGGATGACGAGCCTTGCCGAAGAAGGTTTTCGGAAAAACGTGGTGGCGTACCGGTGCGTGATGCAGATCGCGACGGCCTCGGCGGCGGTGCCGTGGCTTGTGTACGGCGCAGGAGGGCGCGAAATGGACGCGCACCCCCTGCTCGATCTTCTCGAGCATCCGAATCCGTCACAAGACGGCGTAACGTTTTTTGAGAACGTCTACGCCAATCTTCAAATATTCGGCAACGCGTACATCGAAGCGATCCGCCCGACGAGGGGCGGCGCGCCGGTCGAGCTGTACGCGCTGCGCCCGGACAGGATGAAAGTGGTTCCGGGCGCTGCGGGCCTGCCGCAAGGCTATCAATACGCGGTGAACGGCCAGACGACGACGTGGCCCGCGGACCCGTTGAGCGGCGCGTCGAACATCTTGCATTTGAAGCATTACCACCCGCTCGACGACTGGTACGGCATGGCGCCGATGGAAGCGGCGCTGCAATCGATCGACCAGCACAATGCGTCGGGAGCGTGGAATCAGGCGCTGCTCAATCAAGGAGCGAGGCCTTCTGGGGCGTTGGTGTACGCGCCCAAAGACGG
>CAYUPD010000154.1:2287-3788 GCA_964446645.1 uncultured Rhodospirillaceae bacterium | reverse complement strand
CGAGGAAGACGCTCTGCGCTCCTTCGGCCTCAATCTCGGCATCGCTTTTCAGATCGTCGACGATATGCTCGATTACGCCTCGACTCAGGAAAGATTCGGCAAAATTCTCGGCAAGGATTTCTGCGAAGGCAAAGTCACTCTTCCCGTCATCCTCGCCGTCCACCGGGGCAACGAAGTCGAACGCGCCTTTTGGAAGCGCACGCTCGACGAGCATGTTCAGCGCGACGGCGACTTCGAACACGCCGTCGATCTTATCCGCCAGCACAACGCTTTGCGCGATGCCGCCGACCGCGCCCGCCATTATGGCTCTATCGCCCGCGACGCTTTGAACGCTTTTCCGCCGTCGCCGCTCAAGAACGCTTTGCTCGACGTCGTTGATTTCACCATCGAGCGCGAGTTCTGATGCGCCTCGCGTTATTTCAGCCAGATATGCCGCCTAATGCAGGTACCATGATGCGCACGTGCGCCTGCCTTGGCGTCGGCATGGATATTATCGAGCCTTGCGGCTTCCCCTTCGACGACGCACGCCTCAAGCGCGCCGCCATGGATTACATCGATCATCTGACCCTCGCCCGCCACTCTTCGTGGAACGACTTCGCCGCGCAGATCGGAAAACGACGGCTCATTCTCCTCACGACCAAAGGCGATGTCCCCTACGCCGACTTTACGTACAATCCGGACGACATTCTTCTCGTCGGACGCGAAAGCGCCGGGGCCCCTCCCTTCGTCCACGAACGCGCCGATGCATGCGTGGTTATTCCTTTGAAGCCTCCCTTGCGCTCACTAAATGTCGCCGTCAGCGCTGCCATCGTTCTGAGCGAGGCTTTAAGACAGACAAAACTTTTGCCAGCCTCTAAATCAGATAATAACTAACTTACTGAAAAACATTACGCTTTTGCCTCAAACGCCTCGTTTGCGCCCGTCACACTCCGAGGAACTCAATATCCTCTTGTTTTTCATGGAAAAAGAAAAAAAGACATTCATCTTTTCTTAAGCCCTCTTCCTTATTCTGCCTGAATGCGAACCTCGAGGTTCCTTATCATCCCTTTAAGGAGGACACACTATGCGTAGTTTAGTTCGTTTGATGAAGGGCGAAAAAGGCGCCACGGCCATCGAATACGGCCTTATTGCCGCTTTGGTCGCGGTCGTCATCATCACCGCTCTGACGGCTTTAGGCTCCAAGCTGAGCACAACCTTCCAATCGGTTTCGGACAGCCTTTAATCCTTTTGAAATCCGGATTGGGAAGAGATGCCGGCCCTTTGGTCGGCATCTCTTTTTTTGACCTTTTTTCAGACCCATTATTTCAAAATTCGAACGACTATCGAAACGCTTTGTTTACATAATATCCGCTTGTTTTTTATGGGAAAACCGGGCATAGTTTTTATCCTTCCTTAAGCCTTATCGACTATCCTGAAACTGTAAAAAAACCGGTCTTCAACCGTTCTTAAAAAAGGAGGTTGTTATGCGAAATCTGATTTCACGCCTGTTCAAAAACGAAAA
>CAYUPD010000154.1:0-2277 GCA_964446645.1 uncultured Rhodospirillaceae bacterium | reverse complement strand
TGACGGCTTTAGGCTCCAAGCTGAGCACAACGTTCGACTCGGTTGCCAATAGCCTTTAGTTTTTTTGCCGGAAATACGGGATGTCGGAATCCGCCGACATCCCCTCAAAAAAAGGAGTTGTCGCTCGATAAACCACCCCTAGGGATTGTATCCCTCGCCTCTTCAATACCCCTCTCCTAGGGCCGCTTTCGCTAGTTGCTTCGGGCCTGTCGTTCCCGATGCGGAATATTTTCGATTCATGGCTCTTTAACTATACCGTGCGCATAGTTAACAGGTTATGTTAATATCTAGCCTTAGGTGTTTCTTGAGAAGGATCCGGTTGTGTTAACCCTAACGTCTTTTCATCTGCCTGTCCTTACCGCCGCCACCGCTCTCTTCGCTGCGGCCGCCTTTTTCGATGTCCGCTCATACCGTATCCCAAACTATCTTTCCGCCGCTCTCCTCGCCCTCTTCCCCTTCTACGCCTTGACCTCTCCTTCCCCTCTCGACTGGCGACAGAACGCCGTCGTCTTCGCCGCCGCCGTTCTTGTCGGCTTAGCTCTCTTCCTCGCTAACCTCTTCGGCGCCGGCGACATCAAGCTCCTTTCCTCTGCCTGCCTTTGGGCCGGCCCTCATCTCATCGCTCTTCTCCTGACCGTCACCGCTTTCGCAGGCGGCGTCGAAGCTCTCGCTTACGCCGCCGCGCGCGGCCTTAAGACCCGGAAGGTCTCTTGCCTCGCTAAAACCGAAATTCCTTACGGCGTCGCCATCGCTACAGGCGGCCTCGTTGTTTTGGGCGCTCTCGCGCGCCCTGTCCTTTTGTCCGATTGAGGGGGCTTCCATGCCATCACGTAAAATCACTCTTCTCCTCGCCGCCGCCGTCATCGCTCTCGCGACCGTCTTCGCCGTCCAAGGCATGATGTCCCCCGAAAAAGCCGCACCCGAAAAACGCGCCGACGTCGCCTCTACCGAAGTCATCGTCGCCGCGCGCGACCTCCCCACCGGCACCATCCTCAAGGAATCCGACCTCAAATGGGCTCCGTGGGTCGCTTCCGCAGACACCTCCTTTATGCTCGTCAAAGGCCGCGTCAAGCTCTCCGACTTCACAGGCGCCGTCGTTCGCGACGGATTCCGCTCCGGCGATCCCATCACCGCCTCGCGCATCGCCCACGCCAAAGACCAAGGCTTTTTGGCCGCCGTCCTTACCCCCGGCATGCGCGCTATGTCCGTCTCTCTTTCCCCCAACGCTCAAGTCGCCGGTTTCATCTTCCCCGGCGACCGCGTCGATGTCATCTTGACCCACAGCTTCAGCCGCAAGGACGTTCCCGGCTGGACTGACCGCCGCATCAGCGAAACCATCCTTCAAAACATCCGCGTCCTCGCCCTCGACCAGCGCAGCGACAACCAGTCCAACGACCCCAAAGTCGCCCAGCTCGCCACCCTCGAGGTCGGCAAAAAAGACGCTGAGAAACTCGCCATGGCCATCGATATGGCCGACGGCAAATCCGGCGGAAAGGCCGCCCTTATGCTCGCCTTGCGCAGCCTCGCCGTCGACGAACCGGCTCCTTCCGGAATCCAGCTCCCCACAGGCGATGCCGCCGCTCCGACTTGGGACAGCGACGTCAGCCGCTCGTACCCGTCCGTCAACGGCGACGACGGCCTGATCTACCGCGTGCAGGTCATGCGCGGCAAAACCACCACCGAAAACACTTTCGAACGGCAAAGGTAGTCCGATGAAACACTTTATCCTCGCGCTTCTGTCGCTCCTTCTCCTCGCCGCATCCCCGGCCTTCGCCTCGACTCTCTCCGTCACCGTCGATCACGGCACCACTTTGTCCCTCGAAAGCCCCGCCGCTTCCGTCTTTATCGCCAACCCCGATATCGCCGACGTTCAGGTTCTCTCTCCCACAAAAATCATGGTCTTCGGCAAGCGCACCGGCGAAACCTCCTTTATGGCCACCGACGGACGCGGCGTCGTCCTTGCCGAGTCCACCGTCGTCGTCTCTCAAGACCTTTCGCGCCTCCGCGAAGAAATCAAGTACGCCATCCCCGGCAACGACATCAACGTCAAGGCCGTCCCGGGCGGCATCATCCTTATCGGCACCGCCCGCGATTCCGCCTCCGTCGCCGACGCCTACAAAATCGCCATGCGTTACCTCCCCGAAGGCGGCGACATCATCAACCGCGTGCAGGTCACAGGCAGCAACCAAATCCATATCCGCGTCCGCTTCGCCGAAGTCCAAAGAAACATCGACAACTCGATGGGCTTTAACTGGCAGAATATTCTCTCGGCCGGAG
>CAYUPD010000153.1:0-3800 GCA_964446645.1 uncultured Rhodospirillaceae bacterium | reverse complement strand
TCGTTAACCTGCTCTTCTTCCCGCAACGATAGCTTGATTTCGTCGTTTAGAAATACATCCGCCAGCATTCCCGCCAGCTGAATCCGCGACAATTCCGTGTGCTCGCGGGCCAGCGCGAACATCTTGGGCAGAGAATTTCTTATCGAAATCACCATTTTTCCTCTCCCTTACCCCTCCGGGGGGCCGAACCTGGAATTACTTGCATGAAAAAATTAAATGTTTATTTATTACTCATACTAAAGGCTGTTTCGCTGTCGGTTGTTCTTGGAACCTCCCTATGCAAGTTCCTTCTGTACCGCCTCCGATCGTTACAAGCGCGCTCCCTCAAGACGTTGCCGCGAAGGCCGTCCCTACGGCTCAGGCCGTCGCTCCCCTCGTTTCCACTGCCGTCGATCCCTCTCACAAAGACGAAATTTTCAAACAGGTCGAACGGGACAAAAATAAACCTAAGGACAAACGCAAGGATAAGAAGGACTCCTCCCCAGACGACGACCGGGATAATCACGCCGTTAACATAAGCATATGAGTCCATCCAAAACGGCATTTCCCTATACCTCCCTCTAGTGTTTCAACCCTATCAAACATTCCCTAAGAATATCTTGCATTATAGGCAAATTTTACGAAACTAATCCCTTGATTCTATAGTAAAAAATCCGTTAACACTCTCTTTCTTCTTAGCCATATTCCGCCACTTCCCCCCTTACATGCCGGATATGGCTTCAAAATCCGTTTTCCAACCGGTAAACAGGCCCTCTTCCCTCTTTGGCCAAGCGCCCCCGGATATGCTATGGACTCCCCTTCTAACAGAGTCGCTTGGGATTCTTTTTCTTCTTACCCGTCGAGGTTTTTATGGCCGAAAACGAAAATCCCTCCTCCAAGCCCGACGCTTGCCGCGCCGGAAAGTCTCTTTTTATCTGGTTCCTCGCCGGATTGGCCCTTCTGACCGGACTCGGTTACCTCGCCGCTCTTCATTATCCCCAGCAGGGCGTTCTCGTCCCCGTCGAACAAAAATCTTCGCGCGTCGATCTCCTCGAACAAAGAATCGGCGACGTCGAAAAACGCCTCGACGATTTGTCTTCCCAACCGCCTCCTTCCTTCGGCGACGCCGCTCAGATCAACGAGGAAATCAAAACGCTCAAAGCCCTTATCGAGGCCAAGGACGTTAAAAATCACCGCACGCCTCAGGACTTTGTCGCCGCCGCTTTCGCCTTCTGGGACCTCCGCGAAGCCGCCAAAACAGGCAAGCCTTTCTCTCTCCAGCTCGCCGCCCTGCGCTCTATCTCTAAGGGCGACGCAAAACTCTCGGCGTTCGTCGATAGACTCGCGCCTTTCGCCGTCGCCGTCCCCCCGACGTGGAACCAACTGCTCGTCCGCCTCAAAGCCGAGGAGAAAAACGCGCCCCTCCCCGCCGCAGAAACCGAGACCGATTCCTTCAAAGCCCGCGCTCTTGCCACGCTTAAATCCCTCATCACCGTCCGCCCGCTCGGCGACCCGCGCTTCACGCCTCTCGAAAAGGCCTTAGACGCCGCCGACGCCGTCGCCGCCACGGAAGCCCTGAACGCTTTGCCCCCCGACGCACGCAGCGCCCTCGAACTTTGGGCCGCCGACCTGAAACTGCGCGCCGAACTCGACGAAACCTTGCAGCTTCTCACCGTTTACTTCTCGACGCTTTCCCAAGAAGGAAACGCGCCATGATCCGTCTCTTTCGTTTCTTCCTCCAAATCGCGATCATCGCCGCGCTCGTCCTGTGGCTCGCCGACCGCCCCGGCACGGCCCAAATCACCTGGCACGGCATGGTCGTCGAAACTTCCGCCGCCTTCCTTGCCTTATGCGTTCTGACCCTCGCTTTTGCCTTGCATCTCCTTTTCCGCCTCTGGCACTTCATTCGCCACGGGCCCGCCCTTTGGCGCTTGCGCCGCAAGCTCGACAAAATCCAGCGCGGCCAAGACCAGCTCGCCCAAGGCCTTGTCGCCATCGCGGCCGGAAACTCCGTCGAGGCCGGTCGCCTCGCCGTTGCCTCGCGCAAAAACGTCGGATCTTCCGTCGCCGCCCAATGGATTCAAGCCCAAGCCGCTCAGCTCGCTGGCGACCGCCGCGCCGCTCAGGAAATTTTCCGCGCCCTCGCCGCCAACGAGGACTCCGCCGTTCTCGGCTATCGCGGCCTTATCACCGAGGCGCGCCGCGAAGGCGATTGGGCCGAGGTCGATAAGCTTCTGGACGAATTGCACCGCCTTAAGCCCTCGACCCCGTGGCTCGGCCTCATGCGCATGGAAAGTGCCGCGCGCCGCCGCCAGTGGGGCGAAGCCGAGGCCGCCCTCACCAAGGCCGTCGCCGCGCATCTTCTCGACTCTGAATCCGGACGCCGCACCCGCGCCGCTTTACGCATCGCCGTCTCGCGCACGGCCGCCGTCTCGGGCGACAAAGACGCCGCCCTCCAAGCCGCCGAACAAGCCGTCAAGCAGGCTCCCGAATGGCTTCCCGCCGTCATCAATCTCGTCGAAACCCTCGCCGCGACCGGCCATCATCGCGCCGCCTTCCGCGCCATCGAGCGCATGTGGAAAACGCATCCGCATCCGCAACTCGCCCGCGTCGCCTTGCGCATGGCCCCGACTCCTCTCGACGCCTTCAAGCAGATCGAGCGCCTTGTCCGCGTCAACGAAGCCGCCGTCGAAAGCCGCCTTGCTCTCGCCGAGGCCGCTCTTTCCGCCGACATCTGGGGCGAGGCCCGCCGCAACCTTGTCGCCTGCGTTAACGACCGTTCCGCCACGCAGGGCGTTTTTAAAATGCTCGCCCGGCTCGAACGCCGCGAGCGCCGCGACGAAGCCGCCGCCACCATGTGGCTCACCAAGGCCGCCGAGGCTCCTCCCGATCCCTCATGGCTCTGCCGCGTCTGCGGCGGCAGCCACGAAAACTGGCACCCCATCTGCAAACCCTGCGGCTCTTTCGACAGCCTCGAATGGCAAAGCGCGGGCAAAAGCCGCGGCGCGATTTCTTGCCGGAAGGAGTCCTTCCTCCATGATTAATCCCGACGATCTCGAACCGCCGGTTCAGAAACCGAAAGTGCGCGACTTGCAGCCCATGTCCGTCGGCGAGCTTGAAGACTACATCGCCGAGCTTGAAGCCGAGATCGCGCGCGCCGACGCCGCCATCGCCAAGAAAAAAGCCCATCGCGACGGCATCGAGGCTCTTTTCGGAAAAAAGGGGGACTGACCGCGCATGGCAAGAATTATTCCTCTCAGACAACCCAAACAGCGCGATATCTCTTCCGCCCTCGATAGGCTCGAAGCGCTTGTCGGCAGCGATATGGCCGTCGTCAATCAGCTCATCGTCCAGCGCACCGACAGCCGCGTCGAGCTTATCCCCCATTTGGCCGGGCACATCATCGCCGCAGGCGGAAAACGTCTGCGCCCCCTCCTGACGCTCGCCTGCGCCAAACTGTGCGGCTACGAAGGGCCCCGCCACGTCAGGCTCGCGGCCTGCGTCGAGTTCATTCATACCGCCACCCTCCTTCACGACGACGTCGTCGATCAGAGCGCCCTTCGCCGAGGCAATCCTTCCGCCAACGTTCTTTTCGGCAACGAGGCCAGCGTGCTGGTCGGCGACTTCCTCTTCAGCCGCGCTTTCGAGCTTATGGTCGAGGACGGCTCGCTCGACGTCCTGAAAGTCCTCTCGCAGGCCTCTTCCACCATGTCCGAGGGCGAGGTTTTGCAGCTCTCCGCCGCCAACGACAGCTCTATGAACGAGCTTGCCTACCTCGAAATCGCCCGCGACAAGACCGCCGCGCTTTTCTCGGCCGCCTG
>CAYUPD010000152.1:0-3824 GCA_964446645.1 uncultured Rhodospirillaceae bacterium | reverse complement strand
AAGTGATCTTGGTCGGCGGCATGACGCGCATGCCGAAGGTCATCGAGGTCGTCAAGGATTTCTTCGGGCGCGAGCCGCACCGCGGAGTCAATCCGGACGAAGTCGTGGCGGTGGGCGCGGCGATTCAGGCGGGGGTGCTTAAAGGCGACGTCAAGGACGTGCTTTTGCTCGACGTGACGCCGCTTTCGCTCGGCATCGAGACGTTGGGCGGAGTGTTTACGCGCCTGATCGACCGCAACACGACGATTCCGACAAAGAAGAGTCAGGTTTTCTCAACGGCCGAAGACAACCAAAACGCGGTGACGATCCGCGTGTTCCAAGGCGAGCGTGAGATGGCGGCCGACAACAAACTGCTCGGGCAGTTCGACCTTGTCGGGATTCCGCCCGCGCCGCGCGGTGTGCCGCAGGTCGAAGTGACGTTCGACATCGACGCGAACGGCATCGTCAGCGTGACGGCCAAGGACAAAGCGACAGGCAAAGAGCAGCAGATACGCATTCAGGCATCGGGCGGCTTGTCGGATTCGGACATCCAGAAGATGGTCAAGGAAGCGGAAAGCAACGCGGCCGAGGATAAAAAGCGGCGCGAGAAGGTGGACGCGCGCAATCAGGCGGACGGCCTGATTCACCAGACCGAGAAGACTCTGAAAGAGCTTGGCGAGAAGGTGCAACCGGCGGATCGCGCGGCGGCTGAAAGCGCTGTTTCGGATCTAAAGAGCATCTTGGATTCGGGCGACGCGTCGCAGATCAAGGCGAAGACGGAAAGCCTGATGCAGGTGTCGATGAAGATCGGCGAGCAGCTCTATAAGGCCCAGCAAGCGGGCGCAGCGCCGGGAGCGCAAGGCGCGCAGGCGGAAGCGCCGCAAGCCGAGCCGGGCGTAGTTGACGCCGAGTTCAGCGAAGTCAGGGACGACAAAAAGTCCTAACCGAGGTTTTTGGACCCTAAAGCCCGATGTTGCACGCAGCCGTGGTTAAGTGGCAGCTTGCCGAGCTGCTGCCGCTCCAGTAGGTGCACGTATCCTCCGGATTGCTTGTGGTTTGCCCAAGGCACGTTCTCGGCTCGTAGGGTCTACAATACGACGAGTTCTCAATAATAGGGCATTTATAGAGCGTGGAGGTCGTCGTCGTGCTTGAAACCGTTCCGCACGACGGAACGCCTTTAACGATGCTCGTGACGGCTTGGCCCGAAGGGCAAGAGACATTGACGTTTGACGAACTCAGATCGTCCGTCATCGCCTTCCACACAAGCGTCGTCGCGGCGCTTGAGCTATAGACGCAGGCAATGATGTTTTGCTTGTTGTCGTCCATTACGGTTTGCCCGATGACGGAGCATGCGCTTCCGGCGACGTTAGCGGCGCGAGCTTGGGGCGGCGAAAGGACAAGAACGAGAAGCAAGCAGAAAAGGACGAAGATCGAAGAACGCATAGCAACACTCCCTAAGGAAAGAAACGAAGCAGCGCACATCTTGCAAGAACGAAGAAGGATAACCTGTTTATGAAACCGGGAAAAGAGGTTTGGACCCTAACGGGGCGTTGCCCCCCTCCCATGACGCGCGTCAAATTCAGCAAGAAGGCTAGATAAGGCAATCGGGGCCGCAAGCGCCGTGATGATTGCCGCTTAAGGGACACCCGCCGCCGCAAGCGGCGCGGTCGGGGCATGCGCGGCAGGACGTGGCGAGATATTTTTGTTCCCGAAAGTCCTTTAAATCCTGCGAGTTATTCCAGATATCGAGGAGCGGCGTTTTAAGGATATTGCCGAGCGTGCCGCGCGGGTCGGCGCCGCAGCGTGAAAGATTGCCCCTGTCGTCCACGGAAACAACGGTCAGGCCCCATTGGCAGGGCGTCATGTATTTCTTCAGGTGGTCGGGCAGGACGCAAAGGGGCAGGGGATCGCAAATCGAAAGGTCGATGTTGAATTCTTTGTGGATTCGATCGAGGTTTTCGACGGCAGCGCGCGCATGTTCCGGCGAGAGCGCGAAATCGGATTTATTTTTTGCCGCGCCGAAGGGGATGATGCGCTGGATAACGGCGTAATCCGCTTGGACGTTTTCGCGGTTAACGGCGGCATCCACGATATCGAAAAGATTGTCGGCGGTTTGGGGCGTGATATTGAGGGTCAGCCCGACGTTGCGGCTCGATTCCTTGGCTTCGCGAAGCTTTGCCATGACGGAGTCGTAAACGCCCGGCATGGCGCAGAAGGCGTCGTGGGCCGAGGCGGTCGAGGCGTGCAAAGTCGTCTCAAAAGCCGAAACGTAGCGGCTCATTTGTGTGACCGAAGAGCCGGGATAGGCATGGGTGTTCGAAAGGATGCCGATGCGCAAGCCTTGATCGGCGCCGTATTTCGCGAGTTCAAAAACGCGCGGATAAATGCCGGGGTCTCCGCCGACGAACGAGACTTCTTCGACGTTGGCTTCGGCCAAGGCGTCCATAATCCGCTTAAGCCTGTCGAGGGGAGGATGTTGAGGCCTTTGTTTTCTGACGTCGGCCATATAGCAGAAGGCGCACGCGGCGTCGCAGGCGGCGGTGATGTGAAGAGCGGCGCTTTCGACGCGGTAGTGAGTCATGGCTGCCTCGCGGCAAGGCTTTGGAGGAGTTTGACGGAAGCTTTTTCGCATTTTTTGAGGACGGCGGGCGTTTTTTTAATATCCGAAGGAAGAAGCAATCCATAAGCCAGAACGGAATCGACGACGTCGATTCCTGCGTTATCGCAGAAAAAGGCGACGGAATCCCGGGCGAGGCGAACGCTTTCGCCCTGCGCCTTCGAACTTTGACCGGCGGCGAAAATAATGGCTTTTTTTCCTTTAAGAAGCTCGCGCATGGCCAAAGGATTTAATCTGTCCAAAAAGACTTTTAATTCGCCCGAAAGAAGGCTCCAGCGCGCGGGCGTTGCGATAATAAAGCCGTCGGCTTCCGCGATTTTCGGCAAAATCTTTTGCATGTCGTCCTTGAGGCGGCACGCGCCCGTTTTGTCGCAGCGCAGGCAGCCGTCGCAGGGGCGGCAATCGACATTACCGAGGTCGACGCGCGTTAGTGAGCAGCGGCCTTTCAGGGCGCGGCAAGCGGCCTCGACCATGGCGAAAGAATTTCCGTGGCGGCGGCTTCCTGAAATAGCGACGATTTTCATGTGGGTGTTCCTTCCGTCCCCAAATATACCACACGGCGAAATAGTTGCCTAACGCGGCAGGGGTTGGAAGAACAGCATTTATGGTTAAAAAGACCGCGTCCGTCACTCGACTTCGGGCGTGCGTCCCGAGGCTTTCGGTTGCGGCGCGGGATCGACCGCGAGCGGCGCTTTCTTCGAAAAGAAATTGAAGAAGGAAAAGCTGTCCGATCTGGAGAAGAAAAACCAGTAAAGCAATAAAATCTCAGCCCAAGAGAGTCTTTCCGGTTCTTTCTCGCCGCACTCGTCTTCGAGGACGTCTTTTTTCTTGGAAGCGTTTTGCCGTTTTTCGTCGAGAGAGGCATTGGCGCGGCGGAGTTGCCTGAGTTTTTTAAGAGCGCGATGATGCTCTTCGACGGCTTCGATTTCGTGAATGATGTCGAGTTCTTTTTCGCGTTCAACGGCGACCTGATCCAAAAACCTGACGAATTTTTTATGCAAAGAAAGGCTGTCGCCGACTTTAAAGGCGACGCCGCGAAGCCTTGCCAGGATATCGACGAGGTTATCGCGTTGCGCGGCGAGTGTCGCGCTCAGCCAGTTCATGCGTTCGATTTGCTGTTTTTCGCCCATAAGGAGATTATTAAAGGAATTGGGTAAAGGGGGCGTAAATTTACCTAGGAAAACCGCAAAAATTTTCATTAATACCAACCAGTGCTTGAAGTGACTCG
>CAYUPD010000151.1:0-3869 GCA_964446645.1 uncultured Rhodospirillaceae bacterium | reverse complement strand
ACTCTCATTTGGCTCGGCGCAAGGCAAGCTCGTCTTTTTTGGCTCATTTTTCTTTATGTGTTGATTGGTGGGTACGTCGCTTACCATCTTTTTCTTCAGCCGATGGGGTTCGGGGACATTGCCAAGCCGGATCTCGACGCCAACAAATACTATCTGAGCTCTCTGAATCTTTATCAGTCCATTCAGGCCAACGGCTGGCAGGCGTGGCAATTAAGAGTTGACGGTTTTTCGATCTCAGGCGTCGCGGCGCTTTTATACGCCGTGTTTCCTCCAACGCCGCTTATTCTCCTTCCAATAAATGCTCTTGTCATGGCCTTTGCGGCGCTTTCCGTCGCGCGGATCGGCGGCCTTCTGGGGGTTTCGGCAAGCGTGGCAAGGCTGGCCGTTATTCCCTTTTTTCTTTTTCCAAGTTTCTTGTCGTGGATGGTTTGCTTTAGCAAGGATACGTTCTTCGTTTTAGGCGCAAGCCTTATCGCCGAAACAATCCTCTATCTTGTGTCGTTCGATTACGCTGGGCGGCCCTTCCTTCAAACGATACGTGCCGTTCTTAACTCCCGCCGTTTTTGGGGGCTGAGTTTGCCGGGCCTGTTCATGATTTGGCTTGCGCGGCCCTATATGCTTGTTTTTTTCGGCGGCACGATTTTTTGTTTGATGATGCTTTGGTTTATAAGCGGTCTTTTTGTTAAGCGCATTAAAACCAATAGCTCGGCGATTGCGTTAGGCGTTCTTTTGTGCGTTTTTGCCGTCGTTGTCGCCGTGTCGAGCGGACTTTCGGATAGATGGACCGGGAACAGTGCAGGAAACGTCAATAACTGGCATGCCGTCAATCGTCGGATCAACAGTTATATGAACGCCGGGGAGAGCGCTAAACCCAACGAAAATCCTCTACAATATATCCAACAATTTGTATTAAGCAGCGTCGATTACGTCGTTTTGTACCGCGCGGATTTTTATAAATATTATTCGACAGCCCATACGCTGATCGACAAAGACGGTATAACGAAAAGAAGCGATATCGTAACTTATTTACCGCGTTCCCTTGTCGTCGGATGGTTTTTGCCGACTCCGTGGCAATGGATTTCGGAGCTAAACGCGTCGACCCGTATGATGTATTTCTTCACCGGTTTGGAAATGCTTTTTGTCTATATCGGTTACGCCGGGCTTTGGGCGTCGTTTTATCGCGCGGAACCGCGAAAGCGCGCCGCAATTCTGACGTTGATTCTTTTTTGCGTCATAACGCTCGTCCCTGTCGTTTATTGCACGCCGAACTTGGGCACTTTACACAGACTCCGCTCTATTTATATCCTTCTTCTCGGCTTCTGCGGCGTTTCTTATTGGACGAACCGTTTTCTTAAATTTATTCCGCGTGGGACATGAGCCAAAAAATCAAGATATGCATCGTTTCGACGGTCGCCAGCGCCTTAAAGGCGTTTATGGAGCCGCATATCCGGATGTTGCGCGAGACTTATGACGTGACGCTGATTGCCAACGCGACGGAAGAAGAAATGGCGCCGTTGTTAGGAGACCACACGCGGTTCATAAGGGTCGATCTTCAACGGAAAATATCTCTTTGGAAAGATTTGCATTCATTATTGCGGCTCTACGTCATTTTCCGCCGCGAGCGTTTCGATGTCGTGCATTCCTTGATGCCCAAGACGGGCTTGTTGTCGATGGCTGCCTCTCTTGCCGCAGGCATTCGTCATCGCGTTCATTGTTACACAGGGCAGGTCTGGGCGAGCAAAAAGGGGATGGCGCGGGCGGGATTGAAATATTTCGATAAAATCACCGCTCTTTGCGCAACCGCTTTGCTGACGGACGGCTTTTCTCAAAGAGATTTCCTTATCAAAGAGAAAGTCGTTCCGGAAAACAAGATAGATGTTTTGGGGCCGGGGTCGGTCTGCGGCGTCGATCTCAACCGCTTTAAGCCCGATCCCGAGATGCGCGAACAGATGCGCTCAAAATTGGGCATACCGAAAGAAGCCATCATTCTTATTTTCGTTGGAAGATTGAACCGGGATAAGGGCGTTCCCGATCTTGTGCGGGCTTTCGTTCTTGCGTCAAAGGCTGTGCCCGACATGCGCTTATTGCTGTTGGGGGCCGACGAAGAAAACATGACGCCAATGCTGAAAGCGTCGTTGGGGCTTGGTCAATCTCAAGTTCATTTTGTCGGCTTTACGGATTGTCCCGAGGCGTATATGGCGGCGTCGGACATTATTTGCTTGCCGAGCTATCGCGAAGGGTTCGGGTCTTCCATTATCGAGGCTGCCGCCGTCGGATTGCCGGCGGTATTATCCGATATATACGGCCTACGAGACGCGGTGATTCCGAATGAATCGGGGATTTTCCATGCCGTAGGCAATATTGACGAAATGACAAAGGCTATCGTCAAGCTCGCGACCGACGACGTTTTGCGAAAAAGCATGTCTGAAAAAGCCCGCCTCCGCGTCAACAGGGAGTTTGAGGCTCAAACCCTTGTCGCGGCGATGCGCGCGTATTACGAAAAAATGCTTGGGGTCTAACTCAGGCGCGATCTAAACCACACGGCGGTTTGTCGAAGCCCCTCGTCGAGCGAGTAGGGTGGTTTCCAGCCGGTTGTTTTGCAAAAATCGGACGGATCGACACAAAACGATCCAAGAAGACGGTCAATGGCCCCGGTTTTGTGGAAAACGCGGCCTGCTAAACGAAGAGTCCAAAGCGGTACGGGGATGAGGCGGCAGGGCCGATCAAGCGCTTTAGCCAAACGGCAGATAAGGTCGGGAAGAAGAATATCTTCGCCATCCGAAACCAGAAAAGTTTTTCCCGCTGCGTTCGGATCAGAAAGCGCCGTGATAACGGCATCGGCAAGATTGCCTGCATAAATCAGGCTTCGACGGTTAGAAGCGCAGCCGAGCGGGAAAGGCAGGCCTTTATCGACGCCTTTCATGAGGTTGAGAAAATTGGCTTTGACGCCCGGGCCGTAAACCAAGGGGGCGCGGAGAATGGCGACGGACATGCCCGTTTGCGCCTGAATGGTCTTTAATTCTTCTTCTCCCTTCCATTTCGAAAACGCAAAAGGATCGTTTGGCCGGGGTGCGTCGGATTCGGTATAAGGCGTTTCTTTTTCTTCACCGAGGACTTTTGCCGTACTGAGAAAAAGAAATTTTGGAAGACCGGCCGCCGCGGCTTGTCGCGCGAAATTTGCCGTTCCATAAGCGTTGATACGATCGAAGGCTTGCTCGGGATCAGGGGCCGTTTCTCGCATGACATGCACGCGGGCGGCCAAATGCACGGCGGCATCGCATCCGTCGAAAGCGCCGGACCAATCGGTCGAACCGTCAATATCTCCGACGATGATTTTTTCGCAGAAAGCGGGGAGGTCGGCATCGCGTCGAAGCGCCGCACGGATATGCCAGCCGCACTCCAGAGCGGCCGCCACAAAGGTTTTTCCGATAAATCCCGTCGCTCCGGAGACTAAAATCTTCATGATCACTCTTTGGGATTTAAGAGATCGATGATTTCGACTTGTTTGTCGATGTGTTTGTCGGCGGCGGCGCCGCTTTTGGCCCATTTCTTTTTGTTATACCAACAACCGCAGGCCATGAATGCCAGAGTGATGGCGCTTGCCGTCATGTACGCATAAACCGGCGTCTTGCCGCCCAAGGTCGGCAAGAACAACAAACTGGCGGCGAGCAACGATACGGCCAGAATGATTTCGTTTCCGATCAAAAGTCCCCGCGCGCCGCGCGACAGCGCGTAATAGATACACACATAACCAACGGTACGGAAAAGGTCTCCCACCATGTTGGGGAGGAAGTAATCCCGCATGGGAACAAAGGCGTCGCTGAACAACAGGGCGAACTGGTTCGGAGTGCGCGTGAAAACGTTTCTTG
>CAYUPD010000150.1:0-3893 GCA_964446645.1 uncultured Rhodospirillaceae bacterium | reverse complement strand
TCGTGACGGGCTTGATGTCGGTCGGCGGTACGGGCGCTGCGGTGTCGGTCACTGTAAGTCCTTTGATTCCTTAAAAAACCCCCGAGAATCAGGGGGCACAATTCATCCGTCTTTGTAGCATCTTTAAACGCTCTCAACAAAGCGAAAAATGGGCTAAAAGGCTATGAATTTCATGGGGTTATAGGGCGTTTTTTAGAGCTTAGGCCTGTAAAAGCCGTCCCGCCCGGATTTCGACCGTCCGGCTCATCCGCCGCGCCAGGTCGTAGTTGTGCGTCGCCATCAAAAGCGCCAAGCCTTGCTTCGTCACAAGCTCTTGCAGCATCGAAAATACGTCGTCCGCCGTGTCGGGATCGAGATTCCCCGTCGGCTCGTCGGCAATCAACAGACGCGGCGCGTTCGCCAGCGCCCTCGCTATCGCCACCCGCTGCTGTTCGCCACCCGACAATTTTCCGGGGCGATTTTCCGCCCGGTCCTCAAGATGGACGGCTTGCAATAAATCCATCGCGCGCCCTTCCGCCTTCTTGCGCGTCACGCCTGCGATCATTTGCGGCAGCACCACGTTCTCAAGCGCTGAAAACTCGGGCAACAGATGGTGAAACTGATATACAAACCCTATCGTCTTGCGTCTCAACGCCGTGCGGCCCGCGTCGTCAAGCGCCATTGTATCCCTCCCCTCGACGATGACTTGGCCGCTATCGGGCCTCTCGAGCAAACCCGCGCTGTGCAACAACGTCGATTTTCCGGAACCAGACGGCCCGATCAGCGCCACCGTTTCTCCGGCATTGATCGCCAGCGAGCAGCCGCGAAGAACTTGGAGGGGTTCGCCCGCTTGTTCAAACGTGCGCGTAATATCGCGAAGGTCGAGGACGGGGTTATTCATAGCGCAGGGCCTCAACCGGATCGAGTTTCGCCGCGCGCCACGCCGGGTACAGCGTCGCGAGGAACGACAGCGCCAACGCCATCACAACGATGCGCACGACGTCGCCGCCGTCCACCACAGACGGCATGTGCGTCAAAAAATACACGTCCGGCGCAAACGGGTCCGTCCTCGTGATCGCCTGCACGATTTTGCGCAAGCCTTCGATATGGTGCGCGATAAACAAGCCTAGCGCCAAACCCGCCGACGTTCCCGTCACGCCGATCAACGAGCCGTTGAGGAAAAACACCTTCATAATCATCGCGCGCGAGGCTCCCATCGTGCGCAAAATCGCGATGTCCCGCCCCTTATCCTTCACCAGCATAATCAGGCTCGAGATGATGTTAAACGCCGCCACAAGGATGATCAGCGTCAAAATCAAAAACATCACGTTGCGCTCGACCTGCAAGGCCGTAAAGAAGCTCGCGTTGCTTTGCTGCCAATCTAAAAGCCTTAAAGGCTGCTGCTGACTCGGCCCCACCGCCGCCACAATCGCATGGCGCACCGGTTTGAGCCGCTCGGGGTCCTTCACAAACATCTCGAGCGCCGTCACGCCCCGCCCCGTTCCGAAAAATATCTGCGCCGCCTCAAGCGGCATAAATACGAAATTGTTGTCGTACTCGAACATGCCGACGTCGAAAATAGCGCCGATCTTGTAACCCCTCATGCGCGGCGCCGTTCCGAACACCGTGCTTTTGCCCACCGGCGATATCAGCGTCAACGTATCGCCGACGCGCACGTTGAGCCTCTGCGCCATGCGCGCCCCTATCGCTATCGTCGTGCCTCCGAATTTGTCCAGCGAGCCTTCGATAATATGGCTCGCAATCGTAGGCCGAGCGCGGATCGCCTCGGCCGGAAGGCCCCGCACGAACACTCCCGACGCCATTCCGTCGCGCGATACCAGCGCCTGTGCTTCGACCGTCGGCGTCGCCTCTTTAACCTCGGGCACCTTAATGATGCGCTCGAGAATAGGCTTGTAGTTGTCAATCGGCCCCTGCACCGCGTACACGTTCATGTGCCCGTTGAGCCCTATCACGCGCTGAAACAGCTCTTGCCTAAACCCATTCATCACCGACATCACCACGATCAGCGTCGCCACCCCCAGCGCTATCCCGATCAGCGAAAACCACGTGATGACGGAAATAAATCCCTCCTGACGCTTCGCCCGAAGGTAGCGCATCGCCACAAAGCATTCGAAGGGAGAGAACATCAGTAGGCCCGTGCAAAAATAACGTCTTGGGTTGCGGGGGCGCCCGTCAGGACGCAGGTGCCGGATTCTCCGTTCTGGTCGAAGGGGATGCAGCGGATCGTGACGCCTAATTCTTCAAGCATCGCGAGCGATTTTAGATCGCCCGACCATTTCGCCCGGACAAAACCTACCTTGCCGTCGAATGCGTTGTCGCCTTTGAAATAGGCCTCAAAGTCGGCGCGTGTTTTTATGTTCGTCGCCGTGCGCGACTTCATGAACGCTTTCGCCCGCTCGAACAGGCTTTGCTGGATGTCGGCAAGTTCTTTCGCCGCTCCCAGCACGAATTCGGCGCGCGGCACGAAGCTTTTGCCCTTATCCAGCTTATCGCGCCGAATAACGCAGACTTTGCCGCCTTCGACATCGCGCGGCCCGACTTCAACCACAAGCGGTGCGCCCTTCTTGATCCAATCCCATTTTTTATCCGCGCCCGATATGTCGCGCATGTCGATCTTGACGCGCACGGCCGCTCCCGCATACGTCTGCGCCGAAAGCTCGGCCCTCAGGGCCTCGCAATAGGCCAAAACCGACTCTTTGTCCTTCTCGGCGCGCAAAACCGGCAGAATAACCACTTGCCACGGCGCGACGCGCGGCGGCGTTTGCAATCCGTTATCGTCCCCATGCGCCATAACCAGCGCCCCCAACAAACGCGTCGAGACGCCCCACGATGTGGTGTGGACGTGCTCGAGCTCGCCTTCGCGAGTCTGAAACTCGATTCCGAGCGACTTCGAGAAATTCTGCCCAAGATAATGCGACGTTCCCGCCTGAAGCGCGCGCCCGTCCTGCATCATCGCCTCAATCGTGAACGTGTTCACCGCGCCCGGAAAACGCTCGTTCGCTGTCTTTTCTCCCATCACGACCGGAAGCGCCAGAACCTCTTCGGCAAACGCGCGGTATGTCTCGTGCATCCGCTTCGCCTCGGCCATCGCGTCGTCTTTGCTCTCGTGCGCCGTATGGCCTTCCTGCCACAGAAATTCCGTCGTCCTCAAAAGCAGCCGGGGCCGCATCTCCCACCGCACCACGTTCGCCCATTGATTGACCAGCAGCGGCAAATCCCTGTACGACTTGATCCACTTCGCCATCGCCGCGCCGATCACCGTTTCGGACGTCGGGCGCACGATGAGCGGCTCTTCTAGCTCGCCGTCCGGAACCAGCGCTCCGTCCTTCGCCGTCAGCCGATGGTGCGTCACGACCGCCATTTCCTTTGCGAAGCCTTCGACGTGCTCGGCTTCTTTCTGGAAATAGCTCAACGGTATGAAAAGCGGAAAATAGCAGTTCTCGTGCCCCGTCTCTTTAAAACGCCGGTCGAGATCGCGCTGCATCAGCTCCCATATCCCGTAGCCGTTCGGCTTGATAATCATGCACCCGCGCACGCCCGACAATTCGGCCATGTCGGCGGCGCGCACGATCTGTTGGTACCATTCCGCGTAATTCTCGGCCCGCGTCGGCGATACCGCCGTTTGGGGCGCTTGTGTCTTCGGTGTCTGTGCGTTCATAAAATCAACCTGACTGACGTTTTCCTAGTTTAGACCCGGATAAGCTCTTGCCTACAAATCACTATGGGTTCTGTTGGCAACCGCTAACCCCTCCCCTTAATCCCCTCCCTCAAGGGGAGGGGAAACTTAACGCCGAGGCTTTTGGTTTAACAAACTCCGCCGCAGAAGCCAAATAAAACGGTTAATGAAGTTTGTAGCCCTTTTTGGCCCTTTTTCGGCCTTCTCCCGCGCCCTA
>CAYUPD010000149.1:0-3912 GCA_964446645.1 uncultured Rhodospirillaceae bacterium | reverse complement strand
GCGTTATCCCAACGGCAAACGATGTAGTAGTGCCCCCACGGATCAAGCTGCTTAACTCCGGCCGCCGCCAAAAAATAACCGACGCCCAAAGGAGGATTGGTTCCCGATGATACGTACGTTTCAAGATCGCCGACAGCAACCGTAGGAAACCGCGCGTCCGTTCCCGCCGTTGCAGGAATGGGAAGCAAAGAGACGGGCGTTGACGAAGGACAATTGGCATCCGAAACGCCGCTGATGGCGGGCGGACAAAGCAAAGGCGCTATCGAATCTCCGCCTAATACCGATATAGCCGCCATTGTCGCCGTTGCGGAACTCAGATCGTTTTTAACGGAGATGCTATTGGCCAAAGCCATGTTGTTGCGGATGCTTTGGCTATAACTGCTAAAAAGTACGCCCGCGCCCACGCCGATCAGACCAAGCATATACAATATCGGCGCGACGCCGAACCCCGCCCGTCGCCGGGCGTCTCTCGCCTTCCGTCGATCTCCGCTATGGATAAAAATATCCTTGTCCATCGGCTCCGTTCCGCGCAAACAACGACGCCCGCGACAATCCCGGGGATACGGGATTGTCGCGAATCGTAACGTTGCAAAAACTTTAAGAATTTACGGGGAACCGAGCAAGGCCAAACTCCGATTTAGCCTTGAAGAATCGTCAATTTTTCCGTTGTTTTTTTCTTGACGCGTTTATGGAAAAAACGGTCACTTGCCCGACAGCAATTTGTCAATGTCGGACTGGCTGATCGCGCTCGAGGGAAGCTGCGGTCCGTTCAAAAGCCCCTTCTCCGGATCCGCCGCATGGACATTTTTGGGAGAATGCCCTCCGCTGACACGATGAATCTCGTCGCCCATGGCTTTCACAATCGCCTCAATCCGGGCGTCGATGTGCTTAAGGGTTTCAACAACCTTCGTAATCCGCTGGCCCGTTATGTCCTGAAAATTGCAGGCCTCGAAGATCTTCGTCGTGCAATTTACCAGCTTTTCGTTGATTTCCGGCGTGCATTGAGTCGCAATGGCGCTCATTTCGTCGCAAACGTCCATAATGCGATTCGTCGCGTCTTCTGTCGCTCCCACTACCGCATCCAATTCGTCCGTCGCATTGGGAATAAAGCTGGTGCTGATATCGTCGGGCTTGATCGAGGCAATTTCGCTCTTCGCCTGCCGTATATACCGCGCCAACTCCTCCAGCTCGGAATAAAATTTCAAATCCGCCGCCGATACGTCCCCTTCCAAGGATTGAACGACCTGCCTGACGACAGTCGCCACTTCTTCGGACGTCAACGGCGTTTTGATCGCCTCATGCGCCGCTTCGATTTCTTTCTTCAAACGATCCTGAAAGTCTTGGGCTGGGGGGCTCATGAGATACCCTTTTAGAAGGCGCCGAGAACTGCGGAGATTTTTTGTTTTAGCGTCTCGGCGTTGAACGGTTTCACAATATAGTTGTTAACCCCGGCTTCCTTCGCCGCAACGACGTTTTCGGTCTTGCTTTCGGCCGTAATCATAATAAACGGCGTCCCCTTGATCGCGTTGTCCGCGCGCACTTCCTTTAACAACTGCAATCCCGTCATCGGCTGCATGTTCCAGTCCGAAATGATTAATCCCACCGGCATGTCGCGCAACACTTTCAGCGCCATGCTCCCGTCCGTCGCCTGATGGACGTTTTTGAACCCAAGCTGCTTGAGCAGGTTCTCAATGATCCTTAACATGGTCTTGTAGTCGTCCACGATCAGGACGTTCATGTTCATATCGACAGCCATAGAGCACCCGAAAAACAGAAGGCAGAAAACTCCCACTTCCAGACCGGAAGCTAAACCAAGAATATAAAAAAAGTGTTACCGTCTTGCCTCTGTACTGGAAGGGCTGAAAAATAGAACAAAATCGACGTTATTTTTCAACAAAAATCGGCAAATCCGGCCTTTTTCTTTCCTGTCTCTAAGAGTCGTAACTTAACAAACTTGTAACGGGCACATCCAGCCGTGTTCGCCCCTTAAGCTCCGTCAGCTCAATCACAAACGCGGCATGCAGCACTTCCGCCCCGATTTGCCGGATCAGCCCCACCGCCGCCGCCGCCGTTCCCCCCGTCGCCAGCAAATCATCGCAAACAACGACCCTGTCTCCGGACTTTATCAGCCCATCCTGCATCTCTATCGTGTCCTGCCCGTATTCAAGCGCATACGACTGCGCTATCGTTTTTCCGGGCAATTTGCCCTTTTTCCGTATCATTACAAAGCCTACCCCGAGATGCGCCGCCAGCGCCGCGCCGACCAGAAAACCCCGCGATTCGATTCCTACCAACACGTCCGGCTTTAATTTCCCCGTCGCCTCGCCCATCCGCGCGATTGTCTCTTGCCACGCCTGCGGATGCGCCAAAAGCGTTCCTATATCGTAAAACAAGATGCCGGGCTTCGGATAATCGGCTATCGTACGGATATGGTTTTTCAGATCGAGCAAGAGTAGTCTCCGTTAACTGTTTTGTAACCGGAAAATACCCTATACTGTTTCTTCTGTGTCCCGCAACCGGGATTTGTCTCGACCGTTTTCAAGGATGACTCTATGCCGCCTCCTCCCTCGACCCTGACCCAAGCCGACGTTGACAGGCTTTTGGCCGAGCCCTCCCCCGCCGTCCGCGCCGAACTCGCGAGCAAGCTCGGCAAAGAGATGGACGACCCGAGCCTGAATCAGGCCGAACTTGCCTTGGCTCAGGACATCGTTCGCATCATGGCGCGCGACGTCGAAACCAACGTCCGCATCGCTCTTTCCCAAAATATCCGCAACGCGCCCAACTTGCCTCACGACGTCGCTCTCAAGCTCGCCAACGACATCGAAAGCGTCGCCCTGCCCATCCTTGAAAGCTCCAAAGTCCTGACCGACGCCGACTTGATCGAGATCGTCCGCAGCGGCGCCCCGGCCAAGCAGGAAGTCATCGCCGGTCGCGAAGGCCTTTCCGAAAACGTCTCGGACGTCATCGTCACATCGAGCGGCGAAAAAGCCGTCGCCAAGCTTATGGACAACGTCACGGCTCAAATCAGCGAAAAGAGCCTCACCAAAGCCGTCGACCGCTTCTCGTCAAACGAGACCATCAAGGAAAAAATCGTCAAGCGGCCCACTCTGCCCCCCGTCGTCACCGAACGCCTCGTCACGATGGTTGCCGACAACATGCGCGATTACCTGATCTCGCATCATCAGGTTTCGCCTTCCGTCGCCGCCGACATCGTTCTTCAAAGCCGCGAGCGCGCCATCGTCGGCATGACGGGACGCTCAAGTCTCGAGGATCTCGAAAAGCTCATCGTCCAGATGCACGCCAACAAGCGCCTGACTCCTTCCATCGTCATCCGCTCCTTATGCACCGGCGACATCGCGTTCTTCGAAATGGCCATCTCGGTCATGGCCGACATTCCTCTTGTCAACGCACGCATCCTCATCCACGACGCGGGCCAGCTCGGGCTTAAATCCCTGTACACCCGCGCGGGCATGCCTCTCGATCTTTTGCCGATCGTGCGCGGCGCGCTTGACGTTCTGCACGAAACGGAAGTCGACGGCGGCGAAAACTCTCTCGCCCGCTACCGCGCAACCGTTATCGAGCGCGTCCTTACCAAGTACGAGGATTTGGACGACGAAAACATCGACTATCTCCTCAGAAAACTCGGCGATATCCTGCAACCGCCCGCCTAAGCCCCGATTGCGACTATAGTTTCATTCCGCTACGGCCCGGCATTGTACCGGGTTTTTCGCTTCGGCAACGACTATAGTCTGATTTTTTGGGGTTATTCTGAAACTATAGTTTCAGTTTTCGGGCTATTCTTGAACTATGGTCGATCCTTTTTTCTCTCTCGCCCGTTAATAAAGATTAACGAGGCTAGAGATCTTCCGGCATTCGTTCTCGTTCCCTTTACTACAGCGGCGTACAAGGTGC
>CAYUPD010000148.1:1664-3935 GCA_964446645.1 uncultured Rhodospirillaceae bacterium | reverse complement strand
GGATCGCGGGCGACCGATTTGATCTCGATGATGCCGTCGTAAATCTCCGGCACTTCCTGCGTGAACAGCTTGGCCATAAACAGAGGATGCGTGCGCGACAGGAAAATCTGCGGCCCGCGCTGCTCTTCGCGCACGTCGTAGATATAGGCGCGGACGCGGTCGCCGTTTTTGAAGTGTTCGCGCGGCAGGCTTTCGTCGCGGCGGAGCATGGCTTCGGTGCGGCCCAGATCGACCGTGATGTTCCCGTATTCGACGCGCTTGACGATGCCGCTGATGACTTCGCCGACGCGGTCCTTATATTCCTCGAATTGGCGATGGCGCTCGGCCTCGCGCACCTTCTGCACAATCACTTGCTTGGCCGTCTGCGCCGCGATGCGTCCCATCTCGATGGGCGGAAGATCGTCGACGATAAAGTCGCCGATTTGCACGTCGGCCTTCGTTTTCTTCGCGGCTTTGAGCGTAATTTGCGTAAATTCGTTCTCGATGGGGTCCGCGACTTGCAGCCAGCGCTGTAAACGCACTTCCCCGGTCTTGCGGTCGATTTCGGCGCGAATGTCGTGCTCATGGCCGTACTTGGCGCGTCCCGCCTTCTGAATAGCCTGTTCCATCGCGACCAGCACTTCGTCGCGCTCAATCCCCTTTTCGCGGGACACAACTTCGGCAACTTGAAGCAATTCCATTTTACTTTCTCCCTGTATTTTCCTTTAGCAACTCGTCCGTCAAAATAAGCTTGGCTCGTTCGATATCTTTAAACGACACCCTCAACGCTTTTTTGTCGGCGCTTAACTCGATCTCTTCGCCCTCGACCTTCTCAATCCTGCCTTGAAACCGCCGCTGGCCGCCTATGGGCATTCTAAACTCGACCTTCGCGACGTGGCCCTTAAATCTTTCGAAATCCCCGATCTTCATCAACGGCCTGTCGATCCCCGGCGAACTGACCTCGAGCCCGAACTTGTTCGCCAAGTCCGGATCGCCTTCGATAACCGGCGAAACGGCGTTACTGATCTTTATGCAATCCTCAACCGTCATGCCTGCGCCATCTTTACGCTCGGCCATGACTTGCAGGGTTGCATATTTTCCCCCGCCAAGAACTTGCACGCGGACGAGATCGTATCCTGCAGAGTCAACTTCACCCGCTATCAACCCGGCAATTTTGCTCTCTACCGCTTTAGCCATTTGCCTCAACTCGATGCCTAACCGAGGTAACAAAAAAGGCGGGCTTTCGGCCCACCTCCTAAACCACCCATATGACGGGGACAAAATAGCGTTTTAGCCTGATAATGCAAGCGAAAAGGCGTTAAAAGAGCCACATTTTTAAGCTTTTTTGTTGGCTCTCTACAAAAAATATTTTTGTACAAACAATGCCCTTCCGATAGAAAAACAGGAAGCGCATTGATTCTAAAGGATTATCCTGGCTTATGTTCTGAAGGGTTCTCCTCCGTAAACCGCTCTTGCGGTTTTGTCGGCTCCGAAGGACCGATCGGCAAAACAGGACCGGGCAAGTCGTACAATCCCTCGTGACCGGTTGGCAACAAATCCATTGGCTTAAGATATCCGACGGTATGCTCTATTCCGCAATCATGGAACGTAGTTGGATCAATCGTTCCCCTTGGCATCAACGCATGTTGGGTTGGCACAGTGGTTTCCGCCGTAGGGGTTGGGGTGGTCGTGGGCTCAATTGTTGTCGGTGTCGTTGTGGACTCAATTGTCGGCAAAATGGAAGCAATCGTCTGTTGGTCCCATGTAGACCCTGATATTCCTATAAACATACCTGAGTTTGCGAATTCTGGCAGTGGAATTTGCGTCAATAGCGTTTTTTGACCAATCGGTTCCAATTTTTCAATTTGCTCAAAAACGTCACCGGCAAACTCACCATAACCCAGCATTCCTAACGTGCAGCATGATATTTGGGTTAAGATCAACGCAACTTTTTTTTGTTCTTCTGTCGCTGCAATCCCGGATTTAAGAACTCCCTCACAAATTATTTTCATAGACCACGAAGGGCCGCGCTCTTTATCTTGAATAGAAACAGAGGGAACATTATCTTTTATCCGTTCTTCAATGGGCAAAACTAACACGCCGAGTCCTAACTGAAGGCCAACGACCGCATCATCTATCACGGCTCCAAGTCGCCTGTCGGACAGGGTGACCGGCGAGGATGCTCTTTCCATTCCCTTTATATGCCAAACCAGCGCCTTCGTTTGTAAAAGAGGAATCACATCCAGAGTAATTTCTGAAGGTATATGGTCGGATGTAGTCATAAAATTACTC
>CAYUPD010000148.1:0-1654 GCA_964446645.1 uncultured Rhodospirillaceae bacterium | reverse complement strand
AAGGAAAAAGCATTAAATAACACTTAATTCTCAGCTCTTAGCGTTTTTTAGAGTCTGTTGTTGTTTGACTCTGTTGTGTTTTTCAGATGATGCCTCTTGGGACCTGAAGGATGATTTGTAATCAGCCCGATAACTTTTTTAAAAGCATCCTCAAGCGGTTTATTTTCAATCCCCGATTTTTTTAAATTCTCTAGAATTGTCGTTAGCGTTTCTTCCGGGAAAACATTTCTTTCGATGCTTTTTCCAAGCTCATGCGAAACCATCTTTAGTTTTTCGGCCGCTTCCTTTTGTCCCGCTTTTTCTATTATTTCGCCCGCCATATCATACAACTCGGCAGCCGCTAACTTGAATCCCGCCACAGCCTCAACGTCGTTCTTGCCCGCTCTGCCCGTCGAACGAACCATGTCGTTATAGTACATCTGCGCGGCCATCCACATGCCTTGCGCATACTTCACATGCGGAGCGTCTCGTTCGGACCCCACAAACCTGAACACAGTGTCAGTCGGCTCGACGCATCCTTCCTGAGAAACCGGCTGGCTATCGGCAATCAGTCGGGATGCTTTTTCGGCTTTTTCTGCAAGTCGTTGGGTTCTTTCGGCCGCCTGAGCGACTAAAATGGCCGTTTTTATATCCGGCGGTATCAACCCCATTTTTACGGCAATCTCGGCCACGGGACCCTCCATCGTCCCACGGACAAAATCATACGTTTTTTGATCGAAAATCGGGGCAGACATTATTTTCTCTGTTTCAAATAATCATCCCGATTATAAAAAAATATAAACAGTTGCGTAACAAGGAGCTGAAAATGAGTTCCATAAACAAAGAAATTTTACTGCGTTTAACCTTATAACATCCCTTTCTTCTTGCATTGTATGCAAGAAATGGGCCAGAATCTATATAACGTACTGATTCGTTAAGATTCTCAAACCTCCCTCCTCCCATGAATCTTACCCAACGCATCGACCAACGGCAGCTTCAAACCCTCGTTATGACGCCTCAATTGCAGCAGGCGATCAAATTGCTGCAAATGACGAATTTGGAACTCTGCTCCTTTGTCGAGCAGGAACTTGAGAAAAACCCTCTTCTCGAACGCGAAGACGCCGTTCTTTCCGACCCGTCGCCGGAAAAAATTGCCCTTCAGCGCCTCGAAAATATTTCCCGCTCCATCGCCGAAGAGGCTCCAATTTCCAGCGAAGTCCTCCCCGAGGCCTCCGAAGAAACCCCTTGGGCCAACGACGGCTATACGGCCGAAGATCGTTTTACCGGCGCAAATCACAGCGGTTCGTTCGACGACGATGAGTTCTCCGCAACCCAAAACATCCCGGAAAAACCAAGCCTGCGCGCCCACCTTGTCGAGCAGGTCAATATCGACTTTGCCGATCCGTCCGAGCGCCTCGTCGCCTTATCGCTTGTCGATTCCCTCGACGAGGCCGGATACCTCCCCGCAGACCTCGATATGCTGCGCGTTCAACTCGGCGTTTCGGAGGATTATGTCGAGTCCGTTATCGCCCGTTTGCAGCGCTTCGACCCTTGCGGAATCTTCGCGCGCTCGCTGCACGAATGCCTCGCCCTTCAACTCTGCGAAAAAGACCGCCTCGATCCGCCGATGGCCGTTCTTCTTCAGCACCTCGATCTTTTAGCCAAGCATGAAAAC
>CAYUPD010000147.1:0-4014 GCA_964446645.1 uncultured Rhodospirillaceae bacterium | reverse complement strand
CAGCATTACAAACGGCGTCCCGACATGCGCCGCCACAGGCCCCACCATCTCTTGCTCTTCTGGACAGGCTATCACCAGCATGTCGAACGGCGCCCCCGCCTGCGGCGCCGTCTCTGCAGCAAGCAGCAGCACGAGCAGCAGTCCAACCGCGCTCTACTATTGCGCCCCCTATTATTCTTGCAGTGGAAATTACAGTGCCGGCAGCAGCACCTGCGACGGACGCACGACTACCTCTAGTACTTGCGTTCTCACATGCAGCATCTGCTATGCCACCAGCAGAACCGGCGGTTGTGCAAACGGCAATTCGTATTCAACCACCCGATCCTGTACGCGCCTGCAATAACCGGCTGCCATCATCGACGCGGACGCGGCTTATCGTATGCCAAAATCGAAACAGGTTTCCGCTCTTTGCCCTATAACTGTATCGGAAGCAGCCTCTGCGGGCGGCACCTCGCAGCAACGCCGTTGCCCGGAACATTTTGGAGCCGCTGCGCGCTCCCTTTTGAAAAATCAGTCGCCAGAACCTCTGCCGTAAAAATATCCGCCAAACGACTACACTCCTCCTCAGCGCCGGTCCGGCCGGAACGAATGGACGACGACATGTAAAGGGCCTTGCCCCCGCTTATGTCCGGCTCAAACGTGCCCGCAAACGCGCCGATGTTTCGGCTTTCGCAAAGCCCCACCACGTCAGCGTACCCGTGTATATGCAGGCCGCCTTTCAGAAATGAGGCGCTTGGAATATACCATCCGTCAACGTGGCGATCCTCGCGGCCTTCGTCGTAAATCGCGAGCTGCTGGAAAACCTGGTTGCCCCTGCCGCTGCCGTACGGCTGATAAGCATAATCCAGGATCGCTCCGGGATGCCCGTGCCAATTCTCAAGGCCCGTAATTTCGTAAACCGCCTCCCGAAAAGACATTTCATACGAGCTTGGGACGGCCGTTGTTTTTAAATCTTCCGGCGCCGTCAATACGGCGTACGGCCTTCCGTCGCCAAGCCTGATCCAGCCCGTATATATGCCTTCGCCTTCGATGAGAGTCCCGACAGCGGGAATTGATAAAATAGAATCCACGGGCGTTTCCTCCAAATAATTTAAATATATGCGCGTTCACAATGCGTTCGCATTATGGCGTATATAAACGGCTCCCGTCAATTTTTTTGCTTTTTGCCCCGCGTGGAGCAAAATATCGAGGATTCATACGCGGTTACGCTTTGCGCAATTCGGCCACGAAGCGCCCGACTTCCGTGTTCAAATTCCCCGATTGCACGGACAGCTCGTTAGCCGCTCGTAAGACGTCTTCGGCGCTCGTCAGCGACGTTTCGGAATCTTTCGTTACGCTCACGATGTTCTCGGCCGTCTCGGCCGCACTCGTCGATATTTGCTGGATGTTGCTCGCTATCTCCTGCGTCGCCGCCGCTTGTTGCCCTACGGCGTTCGCGACATCCGTCGAGACCTCGTCAATCTTGCTTACGATCTCGCCTATCGACGCAATCGACGCGACCGACTTCTGCGTCTCGTCCTGTATCGACGAAATGCTGGCCGTTATCTCTTTCGTCGCCGACGCCGTCTGGTTCGCCAGCGTTTTGACTTCTCCCGCCACAACCGCAAACCCTTTGCCCGCTTCTCCCGCCCGCGCCGCTTCGATCGTCGCGTTCAGCGCAAGCAAGTTCGTTTTGCTCGCTATCTGATCGATCAGGTCTATTACCGCCCCGATCTTTTCGGAGCTTCCCGCCAGCGCGCGAATTCTTTGATCCGTCTCCTGCACGCGCCGAACCGCGTCTTGCGCCATGTGCTGCGAGTTTTCAACGCGCGTCGATATTTCGCGAATCGACGACGATAGCTCTTCGGCCGACGCCGCCACAACCTGAACCCCCGTCGTCGTCTCTTCGCTGGCCGCCGCAACCGATGTCGCTTTCTTGCTTGTGTTGCCCGACGCGCTCGAAAGCTTCGTCGCCGCCGCCTGCAAATACGTCGCGGACGACGATACCGCCGACACGATGCTCCCGACGCTGCTCTCAAACTGCAGGATCATCTGGGCCACAAAACGCTGCTTTTCTTCCTGCGCACGCTTCTCGTCTTTTTCCTTCTCCGCCTTTAGAACCTCCATTTTCAGGCCGTTGTCTTTGAAGGTCTGAACCGATTTAGCTATAAGCCCGACTTCGGATCGCGAATCCGTGTAGTCTATCGGCGTCTCGTAATCGTTCGCCGCCAGTTTGCGCATCGCTTTTGTCAGGCTATCCAGAGGATGCGTGATCGTCCACGCCACAACGACAAAGAAAAGCACCGACACGACGATGCCCCCAAGAGATATCAAAAACGACGAGGTTTGCTGCTGCCGGTATGCCTCTATGCGCGCGCCCAACAGCCCGTCGAGTAGATCGTAACCCTTCGTCAAAAAGGCATAACCCGCTTTCCGGGCGTCGCGCAAATCGCCGATGAAGATTTCGGGCGCGACGGAGTTCCCCTTCGCCAACCCTTCCAGCAGAGCTGAAAACGCTTTGTTTTTTTCGACATATTCTTTAACAAGCCCCGCGCTTTCCTGCTGATACGCCTCGTTGACTCCGTAGAAGTTTTTGTCTTCCTTGAGCGATGTATCCATGTCTCCGACAATCCTCGCGATGTCCGCCTCGCTCAGCATGCGCGCCAGGACGGCCGCTTCCGTGCGCTCCGCCTCCGTCAGCCCGCCGCGCGCCAAGGCGGGATATATCGTGGCGCCTATCGACGACAGCCGATCCAGCGTTTGGGGCAACGCCAAAAGCGTAACGTCCATCAGGTAATAGCTGTCGAGATCCGGATCCAAAATCAGGTTCGACGTATCCCCCGAATGCCCGATCATGCCGCGTATGTCGGCAATGTACGACGCAATGTCGTCGTCCGTCGCTCCGGTTTTGTTTTTCAGCTTCGTCCACTTATCCGATACGGTTTCGTATTTCAACGCTTCGCGGCCCCGGCTCTTCAAGCCCTCTTCCGTAAACTGCAGCGCTTCTCCGACTTTCTCTTGGGCAACCCTTAGCTCTTCCATGCCGCGATCGATCGACTCCGTGTCGGCCTTAATGTCCGCCGACGCGCTCCTGCCCGCCCGCTCCTCGGCCAAGTTTAGGCGCATATCTCCGGCGCTAAAAAGGATGTCCGCCAACGGACGCTGATAAAGATTCCCGCTCTTCTCTTGCTCGGCGAAGATGACATTCGCGCCTATGCCGGTATAGGCGCTGAACATCGCATACCCCAATGTCGCAAGAAACAACGCCGTGCTGAGCGACATCCGGGATTTGATCGACAGGTTGTTAATAAAATTTTTCGACATTAGGGAAGCCTTTTCAAAAGATTAGGAAAGGATGGTCAAAACTTTTTAATTTTTTGTTAACGCTATTTCGGGGCGCCTTATTGCCGAAGCTCGTTCAGCGTTTCGAGCACAACGTTCGGATCCAACCCGTAGTATTGCAGCGCATGCGCCGTCAGCCCCGCCGCGATCTCTCTCTCGCCCATAATCGCCAGCGAAATCCCGTACTTGGCCATGTTCCGCGCTTCGGACTCTTCGTGAACGCGCACAATCGCCTCAATCGTCGGATTCAACTGCTTGGCCATCGCCACAATTTGCTTAACCTGCGCGCTATGCGGCGTCGTAATAATCAGCATCTTCGCCGTTTCCGGATGCGCCACCGTCAACACCAGCTCCCTCGTGGCATCCCCGAATATCACCGGCGTTCCGCCCCGGCGTATCTTCTCCATAATCCGGCGGTCGGATTCGATCACGATATACGGAATCTTGTTCTTTTTAAGCGCATCGGCAACGCGCTGCCCCACCCGCCCGTGCCCGATCAATATCACATGCCCCACCGGCGGCTGCGTGATCTCGGGCAACGTCACTTCGCCGAACTTCTGCCACTTCAGGACAAGCTTCGTTCCCGCCGCCCACACGCCAAACCGCACAAATCCCCGCGACACAAACGGATTTAAAACGATGCTGATCAGCGCAACCGCCAAAATCAAATCCCGGTCGTCCAGCGACAATACC
>CAYUPD010000146.1:0-4057 GCA_964446645.1 uncultured Rhodospirillaceae bacterium | reverse complement strand
GCCAGCGGAACTTATCCCGTGGGACTCACAACAGTAACATGGACCGTCTTTGACATACATGGAAACACCAACACCTGCATAGATTATATCGAAGTGCTCGACGACCAGCCCCCCGTGGCCATGACCATGGATACCACCATCTATCTTGACGCCAATGGCATCGTCGGCATCACACCCGCCTTTGTCAACAACGGCTCCACAGACAACTGCGCCATTATCAATATGACCGTAACCCCTTCGCTCTTCACATGCACGAATGTGGGAAGTAACACCGTCACCCTCACCGTGTATGACACCCACGGCAACCTCGATATGGTAACCGCCACCGTAACGGTCATTGACAGCATTGTTCCCGTGGTGTTCTGCAACCCCGCCACCATTGCCCTTGACGCCACAGGAAACGCCACCCTTATAAGCCGCGTCACCTGAAGGTCGAGATACTCCATAATCTTGCGGACTTCGCGGTTCTTGCCTTCGCGGATGGTCACGGCAAGCCACTTGTTTCTGGGCGCGACTACTCTGCGCCCGCGCTGATGCGCGGTCGCAACCGTGACTGCGCCTGTTTCCTTCTCTTCTTCCATTTCGATTTTGATCGGCTCATACCGGATGCCCGAAATCGTCACCCCCTTGGCGACCGAGGCCAGCTTGGCCGGATTCACGTCTCCATAGACGCGCACGCGGTACCGCCTGAGCCACGCGTTGGCGGGAAGCTCCAGATGCCGTGCCAGTTCGCCGTCGTTGGTCAGAAGAAGAAGTCCTTCGGTATTAAAGTCGAGCCGCCCGACGCTCACCACGCGGGGCATCTCGGGAGGCATTTTTTCGAAAACCGTGGGCCGCCCGCGAGGGTCGCGCGAGGTCGTAATCGTCCCGGCGGGTTTATGATACCGCCAAACGCGGGTGTCTTCGGCAGCGCCTAAAGGTTTGCCGTCCACCTCGATGAGGTTTTTGTCGGTGACGTTAAAGGCAGGCGAGGCCAAAACCTTGCCGTCCACGGAAACGCGGCCGTCGGCGATCAGCCTTTCGGCGTCGCGGCGCGAGCATACCCCTGCCCTGGCGAGGCGTTTGGCGATGCGTTCGCCTTCGAAGTTTGATGTATTGTCTTTTTTGTCCATAGGCGGCAACATAGAGAAAATACCCAAGCCGGTCGAGCATATATTGAATTTGAGAAATTTGGTCTCTTTGCAGAACCCGCTCGGACGAGGGAAGTGCGAGGAGCCCACGGAGCACAGAACCGCAGCGTACGTCAAAAGTACGTGAGGATTCGAGCACCGGAGCGACGACGCAATTCCCCGTCCGAGTTAGGGTTATGGAAGAGACCATGTTTAATTTCATGGAAATGGCCTTTAAAGAGGCTGAAGAAGCCGCCAAGCGGGGCGAAGTGCCGGTCGGCGCGGTGCTTGTATCAGCGATGGGCAAGGTTTTGGCGCATGCGGGCAACAGGACGGAGGCGGATTCCGACCCGACAGCGCACGCCGAGATGCTTGTCCTGCGCGAAGCGGCGAAAAAGAAAGGCTCGCCGCGCCTGACGGACTGCGATCTGTACGTGACGTTAGAGCCGTGCGCGATGTGCGCGGCGGCGATCAGCTTTGCGCGTCTGCGGCGGGTGGTATTTGCGGCCTATGACCCGAAAGGCGGCGCGATCGAGCACGGCCCGCGTTTTTATTCGCAACCGACGTGTCATCACGCGCCCGAAGTTGTCGGCGGCGTGGAAGAGAAGCGCGCGCAAGAGCTGCTGAAGAAGTTCTTCGTAAAGATGCGCTGATGAAATTCATCTTTCGTTAGTAATTGAGAGCATCGCGACGATGCGCGAGAAGAAATTCGGCGCGAGATGAGCGGAGGACTCGAGATGAAATGTTGCGAACATGCAACGCGTCGAGATGATGAGATGAAATTCAAGTCGAAAAATCGTTCCGCCTGAAAAATTTTGTTGACTCTTTTTGAGAGTAGACCCAACATCATGTCACTCTACTCTAGTCAATCAACTAAGGAGGCTACTATGGCTGCCAAGAAGAAAGCAAAGAAGGCCACGAAGAAGAAAGCCACCAAGAAGAAGAAGAAGTAATTCTCGTCGCCGCAAGGCGATGAGTTCATTCTTCAACCCCCGTTCGGACTGCTGCGCGATTGCCGGCAAGCCGAACGGGGGTTAAGTTTTTATGGGGCCCCAGAAACAGCCCCAAAATCCTTTAAAAACGGCACGTTATAAACATCTCCCCCGAAAAATCCCTACATATATAAAGACGCATTGTTTCTCGTTTTTGCCCGGCCAAATTCCGTCACATTATATATAGAGGAGTCAAGCGACCTCCCTCTCCGCGCGCAAAAGATTTTCGTCCTGCGAGCGCTCTGCGATTTAAAAAAATGTTTTTATTTATCTTGCGAGCTCCGGTTTTATCGACGGGAGCCGATTCGCTCTTAGCGCGATTTCTGGCATTTTGGACACCGTGAAGGGTCGTCGAGGCGATTTTTTGACCGCAAAGGCGTCTTTTCGAGGCCGCCGCGCCTGTTTTCCGGCCGGAAAGCCCGAAAAAGAACCTTGGCGGAGGTGCGAAGTGTTGGTATAGGGGGTGCCCGTGCGGGTATGGCGGAATTGGTAGACGCGGCAGACTCAAAATCTGTTTTCTTCACCGAAGTGGGGGTTCAAGTCCCTCTACCCGCACCATCCTGCTCCGCTAAAGCTACGCAGGACGAAGTCCTGCAAAACAAAATGCGCAGGATGCCCTGCGAAGCTTTAGCGAAGCAGGGCCATCTCCTCTTATCCCAAACAACAAAAAAATCCGTATTTTGCCGGGCGCTTTCTTTATCAGCGCGGCCCCTTGTTTCGCATATTGTCTTCGGGACTAGAAACCGTGCCCAACGGCGCATTCGGGATAAGCCCCCTTGCCGCCGCCCATAACTGCAACGCAGTCTTAAGGTCGGGAGCCGATAAAACGGAAGCCTCGGAAACCGGCGCGTCCCACGTTTTGCCTAAAGAAACAAGACTTTTTGCGCCATAAGCATTGAAATGTTCTACCACCTGAGCTTCGCGGCGGGCATTTCCGGCCATTTTCTCGCTGGTTATCAGCGAAAGCCCCTCGGCGCCGGACAAACCGGCCGACTCCGCAACGACTTCCAAGGTTGTGCCCGCCAGCGCATCGATAAGCACTCTGTGCGGAAGCCTTCCGGAATCCCGGACGATCTTCGCATATGCCGAAGGCAGGTCGGCCGTCTGATTGTTTTGCGAGAGGATTTCGATATCGGCGTTACCCACGAACCTGTTTTTCAGCGAGCCGACAACATCGGCATCCACGCGTCCGCCGCAAATGACCAAGACGCCGTTGACGCTTTCGGATTCGATAAGGGCAACCATGTCGGATACGTCTTTGTCCGTCAGTTTTTCCTTACCCGGGCCGTTTTCGGCCGAAAAGTGGCCCGGAGGATAAATGAAACTGTGTCCGGAGCGTCCTAAAACGATGCGGCGCATGGCCGCAACGGCAGCGCGGCCCGCGTTGCTCTGATTTAAGCTGTCCAGCGCGGCGGAGAGAGGAACGGCGGGAATTTTATCGAGCAGCAAAACGGTTCCCTTCGCGACGAAGTCTTCAAAGCCTTTTTGCTGGGATGCGGGCAACAGAACCGTCGCACCGATACTTTCCGCATGAACGGCCTCGGCCGCGCGCAGGACTGAAGGCGCGACAAGCGTAAAATGACCGCGCATAGCGTCGGCGAGCGCAGGGTCTTCATGAAGATGGTAGGCGTCGGCAAGAACGAGGATTGCGCCGTTTATCCGATCCGAAGCGGCGAGGAAAGACTCCCGGTCTTTCGCTCCGCCGTCTTCGAACCCCAGATCGACCAAGGCGCGGCGGATGAAAGCGCCCTTGGCGTTGTAGGAGATATTTTCTCCCTGAATTTGAATAACTTGCGGCGTTAGAGGCATATCGAAGCTCGTAATGAACGGGGCCCCCTTTTGCAATAAAAATTTTGCATTTTGCCGCAGCGCATAAATTAAGCATAAGGAAGCGGTCTAACCCCCTGTGGAGGTTCAAGGTCTGTGCCTGTTGCTGCGCAGCAAGGGAAGCGGCGC
>CAYUPD010000145.1:0-4085 GCA_964446645.1 uncultured Rhodospirillaceae bacterium | reverse complement strand
TAAAGGCAACGTCGCCCGGCAAGGGTTTGCCTCCCTTGATCTTTTTCTCTTCGTCGTCGAGCAGCTTTAGCCCTCTCTCGAGCATCGTTTTGAAACGTGTTTCCTCGAGCTTCAGCGTTTCGGCAATCGAATTCTCTGCCCGGGCCAGCTCGGGGTAGGCCGTTCCCATTTGGGCCACAAGCTCGGGCACCAGACGGTAGATCACCGGCTCTTTCGCGCCCAGCATGTGCGCGTGCCTCATCGCTCGGCGCATAATCCGCCGCAAAACATAACCCCGCCCTTCGTTGCTCGGCAGCACGCCGTCCGCGATCAAAAAGCAAGACGCGCGCAAATGATCCGCGATCACGCGGTAGGATGTCACAATCGGGTGGTCGGCTTCGTTCGTATGCTTGCCAAATAAATCCTCGGCCGCCCCGATCAGCGCCCGGAACAGGTCGGTGTCGTAATTCGACGTGACGCCCTGCAGTATCGCTGCGATGCGCTCCACCCCCATGCCGGTATCGACAGACGGCTTCGGCAAGGCGATGCGCTTGCCGCCCGGAAGCTCCTCGAACTGCATAAAAACAAGGTTCCAGAATTCCAGAAAACGGTCGCCGTCCTCGTCCGGGCTTCCCGGCGGGCCGCCTTGGAGCTTATCGCCCTGATCGATGAATATTTCCGTACACGGGCCGCACGGGCCGACTTCGCCCATGCGCCAGAAGTTCGAGTCCGTCTTGATACGGATGATCTTCGAATCCGGAAAACCCGCAATTTTCTTCCACAGGGCCGCGGCCTGTTCGTCCTCGTGATAGACCGTTACGAGCAGCCGATCCTTGTTGAGCCCGAAATGCTTCGTTACCAGAGTCCATGCAAATTCAATCGCTTCGGGCTTGAAATAATCCCCGAACGAGAAGTTCCCCAGCATTTCGAAAAACGTGTGATGCCGCGCCGTGTACCCGACATTCTCGAGGTCGTTGTGCTTGCCCCCCGCCCTGACGCACTTCTGCGCCGTCGTCGCCCGCGTGTAGGGGCGCTTCTCGGCTCCCGTAAACACATTTTTAAACTGCACCATCCCCGCGTTCGTGAACATCAGCGTCGGGTCGTTGCGCGGCACCAGAGAACTCGAGTCGACCCGCGTATGTCCTTGCGATTCAAAGTATTCGAGAAATACAGAACGAATATCGGATAAGGTTTTTGTCATCGGTGCGTCTCTTATGGAATCTCTGGCCATCTTTAGGCCGCGTCGAGAATATAGCAAGTCCACGATAAAATGATTCATTTTATCGTGGAAAGAGCGCCCGCTTCGCGGCGGAAACCCGCCTCTCGGCGGGTTTCATAGCGCATCTCGCATAATCATATTATCCGAGATGCGCTATAGCATATTATTCATACGGGAAAATAGGGACTTTTTGACGCTTTTTTTACCATTCAACGGGATATTTATATTGGAAATCTTGTTTTCCGGGCCAAAAAATTGCACAACCCTTTAACGGCTGGCTTCGAATCCAACCCGAAGCCGTCCCCTCAGCATGGAACCGTATCCTCCGATGGAAGATAAAGAAGAGAAAAAAGAAGAAGCCAAAAAGCCCTTCACTCAGGCCGATCTCGACATCGTCATCAAAGCCCACGAAGACTATACCTTCGGGCGAAAGGGCGGTTTGCGCGCTCATCTGGCTCACGAACACCTCGAAGGCCTTTCCTTCGCCAAGAAGAATATGGCCGACGCCGATTTTACCGGCGCTTATCTCTCAGAAGCCGACTTCTCAAGCGCTAAGCTCGACCGCGCCATCCTCTATTGCGCCGACCTCCGTAAGGCCAACCTTTTCGGCGCCAGCCTCAAAAATGCCGACCTCCGCGGCGCTTCCTTGCGCGGCGCTAACCTCGTCGGCGCCGACATGGCAGGTATCGATCTCCGCGACGGTTCCCTCTCGAACGCCACAGGCTCGGGCGAACTGAAGGACGCTCATCAGGAACTGACCGTCGAGGACAAGGGCGGCGCTAACCTCAGCGGCGCTAACCTCAACGGCGCCAAGATGTCCGGCGCCGTCGCCGTCGGCAGCAACTTTAGCGACGCCATGATGAAGGGCGCTAAAATCAGGAAGGCCAGCCTTAAAAACGCCAACTTCACCAGCACAAACCTCGAAAACGCCGATTTCTCGGATTGCGACCTCGAAAACGTCGTCTTGCGCGGCGCTAACCTCTCGGGCACCGCCATCAACCTCAGCGAAGTCGCCAAGGAAAACCTCGAAGGCGCTCTTATGGCCGCTCCGGTCGGCTTCACCATCAAGGACTTGGCTCTCCCCATCGATCAGCTCTTGCAGGCCCACAAGCTTTGGGTCGAAAGCAACGGCAAGGCCGGTAAGCAATTCGACGTCAGCGGCTACGATCTGCGCGGCAGCTCCAGCTTCGCCAACCAGTGCCTCATCCTCATGAAGGGCAAGGGCACCATCTTCTACGAACTCGATTTCTCGAAAGCTCAAATGCAGGCCGGGGACTTCCGCGAAGCCGATATGCGCCACGCCAACTTCTCGGGCGCCGATATGCGCGGCGCTAATTTTTCCAAAGCCCAACTCAGAAACGCCAACTTCCAGGGCGCTAAGCTCCAAAAACTTTCCTTGTCCGAGGGCCATGCCATGGACACCAATATGTCCGGCGCTTCCCTCCGCCACGCCAATTTTGAAAATGCCGTTCTCAGGGGCGTCAATTTCCGCGACGCCGACCTTGCCGACGCCGATATTCGCGGCGCCGATATTTCAGACGCCGACTTTACCGGCGCGGAACTCGACGGCATTCAGGCCGATCCCGCGCAAAAAGAAATCCTGAAGAAATTTACCGGCAAAAAGTAAGTTTAGCGCCGGGGCAGACGCGACAGCGCGATGCTCGCCGCGACGACCGCGTTAAGGCTTTCGACCCCCGCCGTCGGTATGCAAACCCGCGTTTTGAACCGCGCCGCGCCCAAACCCGGGCCTTCCTCGCCCAAAAGCAGCAAGCCCTTTGCGGGCCATGTGAATTCGTCAATCGGGATTCCGTCCATATCGAGCGCCATGCACGACGCCGGAAACTCGGCCAGCGCCGGGCCTCGCGCCATCGGCACCCTCAACGCGCTTCCCGCCGACGCCTTGACCGCCTTCGGCAAAAACGGATGCGCCGCCTCCCGCGCCAGAATAACCCTCGGCACGCCGAACGCTTCGCAACTCCGGATCAGCGCGCCTAAATTGCCCGGATCGCCCGTCGGCGCGACGACCTCGATCCCTTTCGGCGCGTACGACCCCATATCCGCCGCGCTCAGCGAGGGCAGGGGGGGCTGCTCTAAAACCAATATGTTGAAATGCGTTCCCAGCGCGTCAATCCGCTCGAATAACGCGGGCGGAAGCTCAATCGTCTTTGCTGCGGGCGCGACAGGCTTCATTTTCGCCGTCGCTACCTCGTAAACAATTTTGAGATTCGGGGACTTCAAAAACTCGCGGATCAGCTTCTCGCCCGACAGCAAAAAAAGCCCTTCTTCCTTCAGCCCTTTTGAGGTCGTCAGGCTCAACAGCTTTTTGAACGTTTCGTTCTGCGCGCTTTCGATCATGCCCGTATTTATAGATTTATTCCTTCTTCCCCGCAAATATTGCTTTCTATCCCAAAAATGGATTAAACTGCCCTCCATGAGCGATGCCTTTAACCCTTCGACGATCTTAATGACGTCTGCGCCACAGGCGCAGGGCGCGCTCGTTTCCGCGATCATTATTGCGATTATTATTCCTGCGTAGGCAGGAATACACAGAACGTCTCACAATAAAATTTGGCTTTTTAGTTTAACCTCTCCTCGGGGGAGTATGTTCTGTGACACAATTATCTACACTCAGCGACGTTTTGCGGCAGATCCAAGACAGGGCAGCCTACTCGTACGTTGTCATCGAAGCTGATGGAATTCTTTGGGATGAAATGGAATGCGCCTTTAAAAAGGATTTATGCGCCGTAAAGCTACGCGAGGGCGTTTCCGTTGCGCTTCGGGAGGCCAAACAAGGCAATAAACAGGTTTTCATCGTTACGGACAGAGATATCGAAACGACGAAGAATCTGGCCCGCGACGCAGGCCTTCTGGATTGTTTCGAAGATAT
>CAYUPD010000144.1:0-4102 GCA_964446645.1 uncultured Rhodospirillaceae bacterium | reverse complement strand
TCCGGGGGGCGAGGTCCGTAATGCTGACGCCGCTCCTTCCGCAGCAGACACCGGCATGCCTAAGTCTGGCCTTCATTAATTGACTTTTAAGAAGAAGACGGCACCCTTTGAATCTCTTTGCAGAATCTCCTTTTTTGTTTCATCCTATCTTTCCCTCCGCTGCGAAAGGTTTAAAACGTGATCGCCCGGGTTCGGTTTGGTTTCTTTTTAGGAATCGCCGTCTTTACTCTGTTGTCCGCCGCCCATCAAAGCGCGCTTGCGGCGACAGACGCCGGTACTCTCTTGCGCCAATACGAGAAAATCGAAACGGCCCCGGCTCCTCGCCCTCCCGCCGAAATTTATAAAGGCTCCCCCTCGGTCAATCTGTACGAAGGTTCCGGCGCGAAAGTTCTGGTCAAAGGCTTCGCGATCGACGCCTCGCGCTTTCCGCAATCCGACCTTCAATCCCTCGTGAAAGATTACGTCGGCAAAAGCCTCTCTTTGCGCGAATTGCAGGAAGCCGCCCGCAAAATCGGCGCTTATTACCGCGAGCACGACTATCTGGCGCGCGCGCTCGTGCCGGAGCAAAAAGTTAAAAACGGCATCGTGAAAATCGTTGTCATCGAGGGGTTGTTGGGAAAGATCAAGGTCGATCAGTCTCCTGATTCCCGCGCCGATGCCGATTTGGCTAAAAAAATCATCGCTTTTCGCGCGCCGATCGGCAAAACATTGCGCCCCGACGACTTGAACGAAGGCGTCTCTATCCTCAACGAAATTCCGGGAGTCCGCGCCACCGCCGCCCTCGAGCCAGGCGACAGGGACGGCGAAACAAACGTCATCCTCAAAACCGAAGACGCTCCTTTGGCCGACGCGACTTTTCAGGTCAATAACGAAAGCTCACGCTCCGTCGGCATCGTGCGCGGCATTGCCTCCGGCTCTCTTAATAACGCGCTCGGCTTCGGCGACCGCTTCTCGGCTCTTATGGTCAAAACGAACGACAGCGATTACGGACGACTCTCGGCTGAAGCCCCTATCGGCTTCTCGGGCCTTACCGCCGGAATCAACGTCTCCGCCATGACTTACAATGTCGATCCCAAGGTCAACGCCTCAAATCAAAAAGGCCACGCCTTAACGGGCGGAATGACGGCGGCTTATCCCCTTCTGCGCCAGCCGGGATTCAATCTTACCGCCACGGCCGCTTACGACCATAAAAAGCTCGTCAATGCCGTTTCGGGAACCAACAGCAGCAATAAATCCGTCGATGCAGGAAGCGCGGGGTTTAACGCCGTCGTGACGGATTCCCTTTTCGACGGCGCATCTAACATCTTCAGCGCGCAAGCCGCCGCCGGATGGCTCGACCTGACCCGCAACGCCGGGGACTGGCAGCAGGACATGGCCAGCGCCAAAGCAAACGGGCTTTACGGCAAATATTCGCTCTCCGTCATGCGCTTGCAGAATTTCGACAAGGAGAACCAGCTTCTCCTCTCTACCAGCTTCCAATTCGCTTCGGAAAACCTCGATAGCTCCGAGCAGATGTCCTTGGGCGGCCCCGAAGGCGTGCGCGCCTATCCGACCGACGAGGCAACCGGCGACGAGGGCTTCGTCGGCCGCGTGGAGTTTCGCCACAATCTGTTCCCATGGCTTCAGGCGTTTAACTTCTACGACGCCGGATGGATACGCCAGCACGCCAACCCTTGGAACAACTGGAACTCGACGACGGGCCAGCCGAACGATTATTGGCTGCAGGGCTTCGGTGCGGGTGTTTCCGTCAAGCCTTTGGAGATGGGCCAGATCACCCTGACCGTCGCCCATACCCTCGGCACAAACCCCGGACAAACGAACGGGAGGAATAGCGACGGCTACAACGATCGCATGCGTTTTTGGCTCAAAGCCAACCTCTTGTTTTGACGTTTTGCAAAAGGTCCTTTCATGGCTCCCTATCGTTCAACCAGAAACCTCAAAAAATCGGCGCTCTCCTGCACCGTCGCGGGTTTCGTTCTTTTAGGCGCGTCTTCCGCTTACGCAGAGGTCGCTTCGGACACCCTGCCAACGGGCGCGAGCGTCGCTTCGGGAAGCGTCGCGATCAGCCAGCAAGACGCCAGCATGAACGTCACCCAGTCGTCCGACAAAGCCATCATCAACTGGCAGACGTTCGACATCGGAAGCGCCGCGTCCGTCAATTTCATCCAGCCCGGAAGCTCCTCCGTCGCCCTCAACCGCGTTTTATCGTCCGCGCCTTCGACTATCGACGGCCGCCTGACTTCGAACGGGCATGTCTGGCTCATCAACCCGGCGGGCGTCGTCATCGGCGCGGGCGCAACGGTCAACGTCGGCTCTCTCGTCGCTTCGACGATGGATATTTCGGACTCCGATTTCCTCGACGGCAATTATAAATTCAAGCGCAACGGATCGACCGGCGCGATCGTCAATAAAGGCTCGATCGCGGCTTCCGATAAAGGCATGATCGCGCTTCTTGCTCCTGAATTGCGCAACGAAGGCGTTTTAACGGCCCGCCTCGGCACCATCGCTCTGGCCGCCGGGGAAACCGTCGTTCTTGCCATCGACTTGTCCGAAGCCCGCCATCTGGTCGTCACGGCCGACCCCGCGCAAATCAAAACGTTGATCGAGAACAAGTCCGCCGTCGTTGCCGAAAGCGGACGCGTCATTCTTTCGGCCCAAGCCGCCGACTCTCTGCTCGGCGCGACGATCAGAAACACCGGCGTTATCGAAGCGGCCTCTCTGACCGACGTGGGCGGCACTATCGAATTGATCGGCGCGGACGATATTTCAAGCAGCGGAAACTTAAACGCCGACGGAACTTCCGGCGGCAGCGTCAAAATCGCGGCGTCCGAGACAGGCTCCGTTTCGTTGACAGGAAACGTCTCCGCCGACGGCTCGTCCTTAAAAGGCGGGAAAATCGTCGCAACCGGAAAAACAATCGCGGTCGGCGACGAGGCGTCCGTTCGCGCCACGGGTTCTACCGGCGGCGGCGAGATTTTGGTCGGCGGAAGCTGGGAGGCCGAAGACCCGAGCGTCATGGAGGCGACGACAACCACGGTCGCCGTATCCGCCTTGCTCGACGCCAGCGCGCGCGATAAGGGCGACGGAGGCACGGTCGTCGTGCGCTCCGACGTTTCGAACGCGGAGTCCAAAACGTCCGTCTCGGGCACGATTTTGGCCAACGGCGGCGCACAAGGCGGCAACGGCGGACGCATCGAAACATCCGGCTATTGGCTCGGCACGTCGATGCGGGGCGGCGCTTCGTCCGTTGACGGAATCGCGGGCGTCTGGCTCCTCGATCCGTATACCATCACCATCGGCACGGGCGGCTCGGATATCGGGGGCAGCGTCTCCTACTCGGCATCGACGACGATTAACGCCTCCTCGGTTTCATCCCTTCTGAGCGGCGGCACAAGCATTACCGTCTCGACCGCCACGTCGTCGGGCAACATGGGCGACATTATCGTCAGCACCGCGATCTCCAAGACCGGAGGCGGCGACGCGACGCTAACTCTACGGGCCTCTGACACCATCACCGTCAGCGCCCCGATTACCAGCTCGTCCGGCAAGTTGAATCTCAATCTTTACGCCGACGCCGATCATAACGGCATCGGCATCATTGTGCTGAACAGCAACCTGACCTCATACGGCGGCAACATCGCATTCGGCGACGGAACGTACGCATCGGTGAACGGCGTTTCCACGCTCGTCGGCGGCGACGTTTACGTCGGGGCAAGCGGCAGCGCGACGACCCTCGATTCAGGCGGCGGCAATATCGCCGTCAACGGGCAGGTCCTTCTTGCCAACTCCAACGGACTGAACGTCACATCCTCGGGCGGCAACGTGACTTTCGCCAGTTTGCTCGACTCCGGCAATACCTACGCCTTGATCTCCAGCAGCCAAATCAGCTGGACGTCGGCGGTCACCGCCGCAAAATCCGGCTCCGGGATAAACACCGGCGACACTTACCTCGCAACCGTCACCTCGCGGCTTGAAGGCGCGGTCGTTACCATGACGACCTATACAGGTGGCGACTATGTCGCTTCGTGGCTCGGCGCTCAACGCGTTTCGGGCCTCAGCACCGACGCCATCTGGCGCTGGGTCACAGGCCCCGAAGGCGCCC
>CAYUPD010000143.1:745-4113 GCA_964446645.1 uncultured Rhodospirillaceae bacterium | reverse complement strand
AATCTGACCAATTGGGAGAACAGCTATGCCGCGTCGGCCCACGTCATTTCTACCATTCAAAGCATGATGGATATTCTCGAAAACATGGTGAGCAGATGAGCACAGCCTCCGTCAGCAATATGAGCGTCATTCAAACTTTAACTGCGGCTCTGCAAAGCCAGAAAGCTCAACTCACGACGCTTTCGGAACAGTTGGCCAGTTCGAAAAAGTATTCGGACCTGACCGACTACTCGGCCAGCGAAGCCCGCTCTCTCATCAACCTGCAAGCCAGCGCAACGCAAAGGCAGGCCTACATAAGCGTTATCACGACGGTCAGCACAAATCTGTCCATCTACGATACGACCCTGTCCGACCTCGAAGAAATCGCCACGCAAGCGCAAAGCCTTGCCAACAACAACCCGACTTACAGCGACGATGTCGCCTTAAACGTCGTAACGCAGACAAACAGCTTTCTGAAATCGGTCACCGTCGACCTCAATCAACAGATCAATGGACGGTATCTTTATTCGGGCACCCGCTACGACACGCAACCCTCTCAAGACTTATATTCTCTTGACCCCGCCACGATCCCGGATCCCGCCGACGTTCCGACAACCGATCCCGCTCTGCCAAGCTACGACCACGATTATGTCGACGCTTCTTCGACAAGCCCCGAGGCCTATACCGAAGACCGCGCAACGATCGACTCGGGATACGTTATCGACTACGGCATTACAAGCAACGACACCGCGTTCCAACAGCTTGTCGCCGGATTGCGCTATCTACAGGCCGCCGGCAACGCAACGGACGAAACCACATATAAAACCTATATCAGCCAGGCCTCGACCATGCTGGCCTCGGCCCTGACGTCGCTTCAAACACTGCACACGACCGTCGCCAATAATATCAGCACCGTGACTTCGCAGAAAGAAGCCCAAAAAAGCGCTATTTCAAGCCTCACGAATCAAGTCGCTGATATTCAGCAAGTCGACACGACTCAGGTCAGCGTGGAAATCACCACTCTTGAGGCCCTCTTGCAGGCGTCTTATTCCGCGACAGGCACCATTCTGAACATGTCAATCGTAAATTATTTGTAGTCCGGTCTTCGAAAGGGGGATAATATGGATATCGTTAGTTCGTCTCAATATTCTAGGAGCATTGGCATGAAGTCTTTGTCGGCGTTTAGTCCTGTTTCTTTGCGCTATATCGCTGCCTTACGCGGCAATAAGCCAAAAAAAACGGGGACTGAGTTTTCTTACGCCGAAGCCTGCTGCAAAGAACCTGAAAGGCTCATTTGCCTTGCCGCGAGCAATCCGGAAGGTCGTTTCTACGGCCTCGTCGCCAACGACACGGCCCGCCGTAATGCCGAGGAAATGGCGGCTCAGCGCGGCACGTTTAACGTTATTTTTCTGGCTGGCTCACCCTCCGAAACCCTTTTGCGCATTGCGGACGGATCGACGTTGCCGCCGATGCTCGATTATCTTTGCTGCGACGAAAGCGCCGAAGCTCTTCTGGCTTCGGAGCGCGCGGCTTTGTTCGACCTCGCCCAAAACCGTTTGAATCCCGGCGGATTGTTCATCTCGGCTTACCGCGCTTACGAAAACGATGACGGCGCCTTGCGCTTCTTGGTTCAGGAACTGGCTCCGGAAATGGATTCCGAGCAAAAACAAGACTATCTGGGGGAAATCCGGATCCTCGGCTCCGCCTTCCTTGCCAAACATCCGGACATGGCTAAAGCCTTGGACTCTGCCATTGCTAAAAGATCGCCGAAGGATTTTTTCTCCCTTTTCGACGGCAAAACCGCATCGTCAGGCGCGTTCAATTCTCTGCTCGCCGCCGGATCTCGCGGTTTCGTTTATGCGGGCGACGCGGTTATGCCCCTCAACTACGCTGAAATCGCGCTGCCCTCCGAAGCTCAGGACTTGATCGTTTCGTGTCGAAATAGCCCCTTCTACGAGCCCATTAAGGACTTTGCTCTTGATCGCATGATCCGCTCGGATATTTGGATTAAAGTTCCTTGCGAACAATCTGTCGATCCTGTCGAACTTTTCGGCGGCTTCGCTTATGGCCTTATCGTGCCGCGCGAAAAAATTCCGGATTCCTTCGCAGCCAAAGGCAAGACTTTCGATCTCTCCAGCCCGCTTTATGCCAAGCTTCTCGACCTCATGGCCCTTATGCCCGTTGGAGTCGGCGACGTTTTATCACATCCTTCAGGACAGGACGAAAATCCGGAAAAAATCCTCGAAGCGTTTCAAATTCTTGTCGCTTGTGGCTTTGTAAATCCCATGCGCGGCTTTTTGACTGTATCGAAAAGCGATAGCGTTACTCAACCTCGCTTTGTCGGCAATTTTAACCGTTTTGTCGATAAAACGGAACTAAGCGACCGTGACGTTCTGTTCGCCTCGCAGGTCGCCGGATGCGGTATCGTTGTTCCGGCACGCGAAGCTTTCGTTATGCAGGCCGTCAATCGCGTCGGACTTAATGACTCGGTTACGGCCCTCATGCCCGAATTGCAGCGCATTGCGAATACGCCTGCCGCTTGGGCCGTTTTCAAAGCCGAAGCGCCAACGGCTGAACTCGCTCATGAAATGGTTCTCGACATCGTCGGGAAATCCCTGCCTCAATGGTACGCTTACGCTTTGTTGGAGGCCGCCTGAGTCAAAACGTCGGGGCATATCTCGATCGGGCAACTCAAATTCACGCCCAAGGCAAGCTAGACGCCGCTGCTGCTCTATGCCGCGAGATTCTGGCAATTGAGCCTCATGAGCCTTATGCCCTGCATCTTTTGGGCATCATCGCTCAACAACAGGGAAAGCCGGAACTTGCTTTGCAATGGATCGACGCCGCTTTAACGGCAAAGCCCGATTTTCTTCAGGCGCGCTTTAACCGTAGCGTTGTTTTACGCGCTCTTAAACGCAACGATGAGGCCCTGGAATCCGTCAAAAAAACGCTCCAAACCACGCCGGATTTCGCGCCGGGATGGGATATTGCCGGACAAATACTGAAAGATAAGGGCTCTTTTGCCGACGCAACCGTATGCTTCGGCCACGCCTTGGGCTTGCAACCCGGCAATGCGCACTTTCACGGCAATTATGCCTTGCTGCTCTTCGCTCAGGGAGACTTGCACGGGGCTTACAAAGAAGCCATCAAAGCTCAAGAACTCGATCCATCTTACCCGCCTATGCTTTTAGGCAATATCATGCGCGCTTGCGGGCATCCCGAAGAAGCGGCTGCGTATTTTGTCGGCGTACGTTCGGTTCTTCCGAACTTTCCGGATGCCTTCGCCAGCGAAGCCATGGCCCGTTTACAAATGGGAGACATGGAGGAAGGCTTTGCTTTATGGGAAAAACGGCCCGACCTTTCGACCGACCGAAGCGACGCTCCTTTGT
>CAYUPD010000143.1:0-735 GCA_964446645.1 uncultured Rhodospirillaceae bacterium | reverse complement strand
CTGATGCTTTACGAAGATCAGGGATTGGGCGATGCCATCCAGTTTTTGCGCTATATTCCTCTGCTATCAAAACGCGCAAGTTACTTGACGTTACGCATCCGCCCGCCTTTGATCTCTTTATGCGAGCAAAATTTTCCGGAAATCGGCATTTTTTCGGAAAATAAGCAAGAACCCGTCGCCAAAGCCCGATGCCGTCTGTCGAGCCTTCCTTATCATTTCTCAACGCGGCTTCATAACATTCCGCAACCGCCTTATCTTAAAGCTCCCGACAGCACGGCATGGCGTGAAAAACTTCGCGGGCTACCTTCTCGCCGCATCGGCATCGTTTGGGCCGGAAACGCCCAGTTTCGCAACGACGCCGCGCGATCGATTGATTTTCGCCTTCTGAAACCTCTTCTCGCCTGCGGGGCCGACCATTTTATTTCACTCCAAAAAGAACGGTCGGACGATCTTCGTGCTGTGGGCGTTTTCGACGCTTCTCCCGAGTTGGCTTCGTTCTCGGACACGGCAGCGCTTATTTCCGAACTTGATCTCGTGATATCGGTCGATACCGCCGCCGCCCATCTGGCAGGGGCTTTAGGAAAGCCCGTTTTTATCTTGCTCCCATTTAACAGCGACTGGCGCTGGCTGATCGAGCGCGAAGACAGCCCATGGTATCCTTCGGCACGCCTGTTTCGTCAGAACAAAATCGGCGACTGGGAAAGCGTCATCGCTCGCGTTGCGGGCGAAGTTAAA
>CAYUPD010000142.1:0-4121 GCA_964446645.1 uncultured Rhodospirillaceae bacterium | reverse complement strand
CTACGAGGTATCGCTCAAGGAGGCGCGGCTTGAGGCGTTGCTTTCGCAGAAAAATTTTTCGTTTCATAAGATCAATATCGCCGATAAAGAGAAAATGCTGCCGTTTGCCGAAGAAGGACTGACTCACGTTGTCCACTTGGCGGCGCAAGCGGGGGTAAGGTATTCGCTGCAAAATCCGCATGTTTATGTTGAATCCAATTTGGCGGGACAAACCGTCATGCTCGAGCTGGCCCGGCGTATTTCGGGGCTCAAGCACTTCGTCTATGCGAGTTCCTCGTCGGTATACGGAGGGAATACGAAGATTCCGTTTGCCGTAACGGACCCTGTCGAGAAGCCCATATCGCTTTACGCGGCGACGAAGCGCGCGGGCGAACTGATGGCGTACACCTACGCGCATCTTTTCCGGATTCCGTCGACGGGATTGAGGTTTTTCACGGTCTACGGCCCGTGGGGCCGTCCCGATATGGCGGCGTATCTGTTTACGAGGCAAATTCTCGCAGGTCAGCCGATCAAGGTGTTTAACAAAGGCAAGATGCGGCGTGATTTTACGTTTGTCGACGATATCGTGAGCGGCGTGATGTCCGCGATCGACCATCCGCCGCAGGATAAAGGAAGCGAGCCGCCATGTAAGTTGTACAATCTGGGCAATTCGCACGCCGAGGATTTGCTGAAATTTATTGCCGTGGTCGAAGGAGCCTTGGGCAAAAAAGCGGTATTGGATTTGCAGCCGATGCAGCCGGGCGACGTGCCCGAGACGTACGCCGATATCGAGGCCAGCACGCGCGATCTCGGTTACAAGCCGACGACGAATATCGAAGAGGGAATTCCCCGTTTTGTCGGGTGGTATAGGGACTATTACAAAATTTAGCTCGCGGCGGCGATGACTGATTAGCTCGCGGCGGCGATGACTGATTAGCTCGCGGCGGCGATGACTGAGAGGAAGCGGCCCAAGCGTTCGGTTTGGGGAGCCTTAAGGATTTCCGGCCCGCCCTGTTCGGCGATTTCGCCCCCGTCCATAAAAAGAACCTGATCGGCGGTATGCCGGGCGAAGCCCAGCAAGTGAGTGATGATAAAGATGCCGATATTTTTGCCGCGCAGGGTCTTCAGGTAGGCGAGGATTTTGGCGATCTGCTCGACGTCGAGAGCCGAGGTGATTTCGTCGAGAAGGAGATAGCGCGGCTCGAGGATGAGGGCGCGGGCCAAAGCGATGCGTTGGCGCTGGCCCAAAGAGGCCTCGTTGGGATAATTGTCGATAAAATCCTTCATATCGAAAGCGTCGATCAGAGTATCGAGCTTTTCGCGGATTTCCGCCGGGTTTTTGCGGCGGACGGGAAGGAGGATGTTGTCGCGCAGAGAGAGATGGGGCCATAAAAACAACTGCTGGAAGACGGCGGTCAGTTTTGGCCACGGAGGCGTCGGCGAAGCGTTTTGCGGACGCGGGTAAGAGAAGCACTGATCGTCGATCAGAATATCGCCTTTTTGGGGCGGTTCTAAGAGGGCCATGCAGCGCAGGAGGGTGGTTTTGCCGGAGCCGCTGGGGCCGATGAGGACGGTGACGCCGCCCGGCGGTATCCCGAAGCTGACGTTTTTCAGGAGAGGCTTGTTTGCCGTGTAGGAGAAATGAAGGTTGCGGACTTCCAGCATCTTATCTCTCCGAAAGGTCGCGCGTGTAGCGCTTTTTAAGATAGACGGCGGCCAGATTGATGGGCAAGCAGACGATGAGGAAGAAAATGGCCAGAGCGGTATAGATTTCGATGGGGCGGTAAATCATGCTGTTGATGCGCTGGGAGATGCGGAAGATTTCCTCGACGGAGATGAGGCTCGCGAAGAGGGTGGTATGGAGCATAATGACCTGTTGAACCATAAGGCTAGGCAGGAGTTGCCTGAAGAGGATAGGGAGCTGGATTTTGAGGACGAGGTCGCGCCGGTCGAGGCCGCAAACGTGGCCCGCGATAATATACTGCTTGGGGAAGTCGGCCACGGCCTGCCGCACGAGTTCGCCGACGCCGAAGATGTTGACGAGCGAAAGGGTGAGCGAAGCCGTATAGAAAGGGTCGATGACGATGTTAAAAGCGGCCTGAGCTGGATAGTGCAGCCAAAAAAGGACGACAAGCGTCGGCACGGCGGAAAAGAAGAACGACATGCCGCGGGTAAAATGACCGAGGCTATGAGGGTAATTTGCGCCCACGACGCCGAGCAGAACGCCAAGGAGGATGCCGGAAGTCCAGATAATGGCGCATAATTCGACGGTAACCTTCAGCCCCTGAAGGAAGGCGACGTGATAGTTGATGAGGATGTCGAAAACGCCCATGGGGATTGCAGTTTATGAGGGAGGTTTGACGGGATGGGTCGAAGCCCCCCACGGCAAGGCCGGGAGATAAAACTGATCCGGCGCGGTCGTGTATTGGGTGGCGAGTTTCTCGACGGTTCCCGATACGATCAGGGCTTGGAGGGTCGTATTGATCATGTGGAGCAGGTCGTTCTCGCCCACGGCGACGTCGAAGCCGGTAGGATCCATGGCGATCGGAGGTCCGGCGACTCGTTTAAGCTTGCCCGGATGGCTGAGGAGGAACGGTTCGGCGGTCGAGGGTTCGGTTGTGGCGATGTCGGCCTTGCCCATGGCGACGTTAAGAAGGATTTGAGAAATATCGGTAAGATTTGGCAGAGACACAGCCTGTGTTTTAGGAAACTTGTCCTCTCTAAGAAATTGAGAAAGCTCGCCCTCAAGGTATGCGTAACGGACGGAAGGGTCGTTGATTTTTTCGTAAGCGTTATCGAAGCGGGAGTCATCTGCGCGGACATAGGCGTAGAAGGGGAGGTAAACGACGGGGATCGTAAAAGAAGTAGCCCGCGCCCGGCCCGGGGTTTCAGTGAAGGGGATGCAGTTGATGTCGTAGCGTCCGGCCTTAAGGCCGTCGAAAGCGTTCATGGTGCCGACTTCCTCGGTCCATTCGATCTTCAGGCTCAACTGTTTGCCGAGTTCTTCCACAAGATCGACCCATAGGCCGGAGAAGGCGTTTGTGTTGGGATTGCGTTCGACGAATTTCGGATAAAGAACGTACCCGCAGCGAAGGGTCGATGTGCGCATGACGCGCTGGTAGGCGGTTTCCTTGGCGGGGGAGTTCCCGGACGAAGGCGCAAAATGAAGGGTTGCGAGCGCCGTTGCGACGGTCAGGATGATGACAAGGAGAAGTTGAGAGATTTTCATTTAGTCTTCCTCTCGAAAGCCTTGGGCAAGGCTATAGAAAGGAAGAGGAAAGGTCAATCGCGCGGGCTAAGGGCTTTTATCGAAGCTCGGCGGCGTGAAAACGAACTTGTCCTTGGGGAAAGAAACGCCTTCGGCGACTTTTTCGAGATTCACGCCTGTCGCGCGGCCTTGGGCGTCGACGGTTTTCCATTGGCGAAGTTTAAGGGGGGAGTCTTGAAAAACGAGGGTCAGGCTGCCGTTGCCGGGGTCGTCTGTCTCGACCAAAGTAATCTCGATTTTGGAGGGGAAACGCTCGATTTTCGTAATCGTGACCTCGCCGTCGAGCTTGACGGGATCGCGGAGGATAAATTCGGCGAGGCTCGAGCTTTGAAGAACGTTTGTCTGGGATTGCAGGGCGTCGTCCCAAATGTGGACGAAGGTGCCGTCGGCGATGATGAAGTCCTTGCTGGGAGGATCGTAAGAGACGCGCATTTTGCCGGGGCGTGAGATAGAGATCTGACCGCGCATAAAGCCGCCCGCGTCGTCGACCTGAAGAAAATCGGCGGCGATGTTTTTGAGGCCGTTCAGGTAGGATTCGATGCGGCCGAGGTCTTTTTTGTCTTGGGGCGAGAGAGGCGCGGCCACGGGAGCGTCATCGTCCGCAAAGGCAGCAGGCGCGGCCATCAGGGGCAAAAGGAAGAGAAAGGCGAGAAGGAGTTTTTTCATGCCGCGCAGCATGGAAGAAGAATGAGGCAAAATAAAGGGAAAAAGAGAAGGCCCCGGAAGATTTATAGCTTAGGCGGCGGCGCAGGGGCGTCCGTTCTTTTAACGACCCTGTCGGCGGGGAAGATCAAAGAGACGGTAGTGCCGACGCCGAGTTCGCTTGTGAGATCGAGCGTGCCGCCGTGAAGTTCGACAAGGGCCTTTGTCAGGG
>CAYUPD010000141.1:0-4141 GCA_964446645.1 uncultured Rhodospirillaceae bacterium | reverse complement strand
TTTAAGTCCGCCGAGATCGTTTTGAGATAGATTAAGGACTTCGAACCTCCATCCCTTGAGGACCGCATACTTGCGATACATGTCGAACAAAAGAGCGCCGAACAATCCGGCTTCGTCGCCTCCGGCTCCGGCGCGGATTTCCAAAAGGGCGTTACGCTCGTCTGCGGCGTCTTTGGGGATGAGCATTTTTTGGACGCGTAATTCAAGTTCCGGGATGCGCGGGCGAAGAGTTTCGATTTCGCGCTTGGCCTCGGCCTGAAAGTCGGGGTCGGCAAGAAGATGCTCGGCGTCGGCCATTTCTTTTTTGGCGCGGTTCAATTCGGCGATGGAGTCGGCGACGGGCGTCAGGTCGGAATACTCTTTCGACAGTTTGGCAAACTGATCGGGCGCGATGCCGGGCTTCGAGAGCGTGTCGCGCAATTCGTCATGGCGTTCGAGAACGCGGGATAGTGTTTCTGTCAGCGACATATATGCTTACCTAATTCTTACCGGAGCAATTTTTTGTTTATCATACGCGCCGGATTATTCTTTCGATCCAATCTTTATAGCGGGACACATATTAATTTTATAGAAATAAACTTATTTTTTACATGATGAAAGTATTGTGGGTGCGGCAATAAAGCCAAAAATTTGGTATAAAAGAATACATATTTAAGTCATTAAAGGAGACTGCAATGGTTTTTTTAAATGATAAAAATGCGTCAGGCTCATCTGAGAAAAGATTAACGACCGAGGAGGCTAAAACCTTTACGCAAGACATGGTAAGCTTTGTAGAAGCGAAGCATGGAAGCGCAACGTTTCTTCCCAAAAAGCAGGCATGGAACATTCGTTTGCCCGGTCAAGAATCATTTGAAATTAGAAAAATCGAAGAAGGGTGTATAGCGGACAGGGCGTGGCAACACTTCTTCGAAAAGTCGGGGTATTATTTCCCAACGGATATGTCGTTTGTTGGGAAGCCATCGAACATAGCAAGAATTATAGGGAACCCAATCCGTAGCATAAAAGGAGCAATGTCGTCTGGAGCAAAGCACGTTCCTACTGTTGGGTAAAACTAACAGAGCCCATTGCAGATACTAGCTTATTAGCCTCGGCGAGCGTCCGCTCGCCGGGGTATTATTTTGTCTTTTGAGCTTCGATCTCGGCGGCTTTCTTTTCCACAAGCTCGACCAGATGATCGACGATAGCCTCTCCCTCGCCGTGGAACCTGTGGTCGGAGACGCCCGCGATGTAAACCTGATGCGTGCCTTTGCCGCCGCCCGTAAAGCCAATATCGGTGTGCGCGGCTTCGCCGACGCCGTTAACGATGCAGCCGATAACTGAGATGGTCATGGGCGTCGTGATGTGGGCGAGGCGCTTTTCGAGGGCTTCGACGGTCTTGATAACGTCGTAGTTTTTGCGCGCGCACGTGGGACACGAGATGATCGTGACGCCGCGGCTGCGCAGGCCGAGAGACTTTAATATCTCAAACCCGACCTTAACTTCTTCGTCCACATCGGCCGAGAGGGAAACGCGCAACGTATCGCCGATGCCTTCCGCCAGCAAAAGCCCAAGCCCGACGGCGCTTTTGACCGTTCCGGTGCGTAAACCTCCCGCCTCGGTGATGCCGAGGTGCAGCGGATAATCGCAAGCTTTGGAAAGAGCCCTATAGGCTGCGACGGTCAGAGCGACATCCGAAGCTTTGACGCTGATCTTGAAGTTCGTAAAGTCGTTGTCTTCGAGGATTTTGGCGTGGCGCAGGGCGCTCTCGACCATGGCATCGGGGCAGGGTTCGCCGTATTTGTCCAGAAGCTCCTGTTCCAGCGATCCGGCGTTAACGCCGATGCGCATCGAACAGCCATGATCCTTGGCGGCCTTGATGACCTCGCGTACACGGTCGTCTGAGCCGATGTTGCCCGGATTGATGCGCAGGCAAGCGGCCCCGGCATCGGCGGCTTCGATGGCGCGCATGTAATGGAAATGAATGTCGGCCACGACGGGAAGCTTGGTCGCGCGCACGATATCCTTGAGCGCGGCGGTCGAGGCTTCGTCGGGGCACGAGCAGCGCACGATGTCGGCGCCCGCTTCCTCGGCGAGGCGGATTTGAGCGATGGTTGCGTTAGCGTCGCTCGTCAGCGTGTTGGTCATCGTCTGGACGCTGATGGGAGCGTCGCCGCCGACCAAGACATTGCCGACGTTGACCTGCCGTGTTTTGCGGCGCTTGATTTGGCGCCAGGGGCGAACGGATTGGATATATTTTTGATCGACGGGCATGTTTTCTCCAAACAATTATTGCGGCGCTGAAAGAGAACCCGATGCCAAAGCGTCGGGATCAAGAGCGATATTGCGCACCATGCGGGGCGCGCCTTTGGCGATTTTCGGCAAATCCTTGCCGTCGAGCGACAGGACGATTCCGCCGCCGTTGCTCGTCGTGAGAACTAAACCCGTCTGGCCGGGGACTTTGTAGGATTCGCCGGGTCTGAGGACGCGGTCGAAAAGCGTCCGGCCGGAATCGTCGGCGATCATGATCCAACTGTTTTGCGTGGCGCGAATAACGATGCGCGCGTTGCCGGAGACATCGCCGAAGATTTGGGGCTTTTCTCCGTCTGTTTCTGTTTCTTCGTCTTCGGACGCCGCACTGTCGGGCTTTGGCTCTTCTTTTTTCTCGATTTTCTGGGCCGGGGGCGGCTCTTCCTTGGGCGGTTCGGCGGCGGCCGGTTTTTCGGCTGTCACGACGATGCCGGGCGAAGCCGGGGGGATAGCGGGTTTTTCAAGCAACGTGACGGGCGCCGTCAACCCGGCCGCGAAGTTTTCAGCAGGAGAGGGAAGAGAAGAGATTTGCGCGGACGGGAGGGCAGGCGGAACGCGCGCTTCGTCCCGGTCGGCGGAAGACAGAAAATACCAGACGGAATAGATGAGGATAAGTACGACCGCCGCGCCGATTAAAACGATGGCGGAAGGGGCGCGACCCTCCGAGAGAGGGCTGGGCATCGAAAGAACGGGTTTTTTGCGGCGTCCCGCCATTTCGTAGCGATAGCGGTCGACGGCTTCTTTGCCGTCGATGCCCAAGAAGTTCGCGTAGGTGCGGAGGAAGCCGATAACATAAGCGTCCGCCGGAAACTCGTCGTAGCGGTTATTTTCGAGGGCAATCAGGAAAGAGGGCTTAATGCGCAAATATTCGGCGATTTGATAAAGATCGCCGTTGCGCCGGATGCGGGTTCTGCGCAAAAGATCTCCGATGGAATCGTTGCTCGATCTTTGCCTTGGCGGCGATGGCTCCGGGGTATAGGCCGGTTCCCGGAAAGCGGATTCCTGAGGAGGTTCTTGATCTTGGTTTTTGGGTATGGCGACGAGGCCGGAGGAGAAGGAGTCTTCCTCGGTTGGATCGGATGGGCCGTTGTTTTTGTTTCTATTCTTCGACATGGCCGGAGATTAAAAGATATGAGGTCAAAAGGCAAATAAGTTAGAGCGAAAAAAGAGTTACGTAACAAATGGAAATCCCGTTTTATGCGCGGGATTGGAGGGCCGTTTCGGCCTGAGAGACAAGCTCGGCCAGAATTTCTGCGACGGGCTGTTCTTTTTTGACGAGGCCGACGCTCTGGCCCGCCATGACGGAGCCGGTCTCGACGTCGCCGTCGATAACGGCGCGGCGCAAAGCTCCGGCCCAGAAATGTTCGATTTCCAACTGGGCGTCTTCGCGTGAGAGAAGATTTCTGTCGAAGCGGGCGATGACGTCGCGCTGTTTTTCGATGAATTTCTTGCAGCCGTCGTTGACGAGCGCGCGGACGGGGATGACGGGAAAACGCTCGTCGATTTGTGCCGAAGGCACGGCGTCGCGCGCGGCGGCGCGAATAAAAGCGCGTTTAAAATTCGGATGCGCGATGCATTCAGAGGAGCAAACGAAACGCGTGCCGAGTTGGACTCCGGCCGCGCCCATTTCGAGAAGGGATAAGATAGCCTCGCCGCGGCCGATGCCGCCTGCCATGAAAACGGGAACGTCGCGAATTTCGGGTAAAATCTCCTGAGCGAGAACGGACGTGCTGACGGAGCCGATGTGGCCGCCCGCTTCCGTGCCTTCGACAATAAGAGCGTCGGCGCCCATGCGAACGAGTTTTTTCCCGAGCGCGGCGGTCGGAGCGAAGCAGAGGAGTTTTGAGCCGTGATC
>CAYUPD010000140.1:0-4156 GCA_964446645.1 uncultured Rhodospirillaceae bacterium | reverse complement strand
CACCGCGGCTGCCGCCTCGGCGTCTCCTACCCCGAAATCTACGAGATGCAGGCTCGCGCCATTTTCCTCGCTACCGTCGAAATGGCCAAGGGCGGCAAGGATATCGTTCCCGAAGTCATGATCCCGCTCGTCGCCACCAAAAAAGAGCTCGACATACTCAAGGACGTTATCGACCGCGTCGCCGACGAAGTCTCGAAGGACTCGGGCGTCAAGCTGAAATACCTCGTCGGCACGATGATCGAACTTCCACGCGCCGCCTTGCGCGCCGGGGAATTGGCCGAAACCGCTCAATTCTTCAGCTTCGGCACCAACGATCTCACGCAGACGACCTTCGGCCTCAGCCGCGACGACGCCGCGACGTTCCTGCCCGACTACTACAAGGCGAACGTTTTCGAACACGATCCCTTCGCCACGCTCGACCAAGAAGGCGTCGGCGAACTGATCCAGATGGCAGCAGACCGGGGCCACAAAACGCGTCCCGACATTAAGCTCGGCATTTGCGGCGAACACGGCGGCGATCCCGCTTCCGTCAAGTTCTGCCACCATGCCGGATTGACTTACGTCTCGTGCTCGCCTTACCGCGTTCCGATCGCCCGCCTCGCCGCCGCGCAGGCCGCCATCGAAACCGAGGAAGACGTCGCGGCCCGTAAAAACGCGGCGTAACCTCCATGAGCGAAGCAAGCCTTCCCGTCGGCGTTTTGATCTGCATCGGTGGCCCTTCCGCCTCCGGCAAGACGACGGCGGGACTTCGCCTTCTGGGCCTCTGCGAGGAAAGGGCTTTCCTTATCGATCCGGACGTCACGCGCAACGAAGTTCTGGGGCGGCCGTCTCACTATCCATTGGCCGACGCCGATATGACTTCAAAAATCACCTCCAGAACGATTAACCGGATGCTGGATAAAACAGAAGATGCTTTGGCCAACGGTTATATCGTTATCGTTCCTTCGTCGTTCGTTCTGAAACCCATGCGCGACGGATTCGAGTCTATGGCCGAAGAGTTGAACGCTCCTCTTTACGGCTTCTGGCTGGCCTGCGACGATAACGCTATCCTTGACGCGCGTCGCAAAGAAAGGCGCGCACGCTTCGATAACGGCGAGCGCAATCCAACCACCCTTTCCGCTCTCCTGACGCGCCCAAACCGCCGCATGGAACCGGGCGAAATCCATTGGAAAATCGTCGATGCGACAAAACCTAAAGAGTTCGTGCTCGACTCGCTGACCGGGCATCTCTCGGATAAAGCCGCCTTGCCCTTCCGGCGCAATAATAGTTCGGATGGCATTCCCTCTTCCGGGAATACGCCGGAAGTAAACTAATACATTTTTAACCACCCTGTTTTAGCCTTTTCCCGGTTTTTGTGACATAGGTCGGGGTTTTATGCGCTCTCTCTTGCTTGTCGCCTTCGTTGCCGTCGCCTGCTTCGCTTTCCACGCGCCGCTCGCCCGCGCCGCTTTGCCCGGCCAGCCCTGCACAGAAATCGGCAAAACCCTCATGGACGAGAATAAGCAAAATCTCGTCGCCTGCCTCAATAACGGCTACGGCATCCTCAAATGGAAGGCCACCACCGACTCGGACGTCTCTTGCTCGGCCGGGCAAATCGTTACCGGCGTCGTCAACGGAGTCCCCCAGTGCGGCTCCCTGATCGAAGACTTCTCTTGCCCCTCGGGCAAGGCCGTCACCAGCGTCGTCAACGGCATCCCTCAATGCGGCAGCTAAAGGAGTTTCTATGCGCCCCCTTCTTCTCGCTTTTTTCGGATTAGCTCTCTTCTTCTCTCCCGCGACAGGCTTCGCCGCCAGCTTGGCCGGAAATAATTGCTCCGACTTCGGCACCACACGCATGGACGACAATAAGCAAGACCTCGTCGCCTGCCTCTATAACGCCTCGGGCCAGCTTAAGTGGAAGGCTACTACGGGTAGCGCCGACGTCTCGTGCACAACGGGAAAAGCCGTCGTCAGCGTCGTCAACGGCATTCCTCAATGCAACACGGCCATCTCGGACGTCACTTGCCCCTCGGGACAGGCCGTCGTCGGCTTTAAAAATGGCGTTCCCCAATGCGGCACAGCCCCCTCAACCGAGAAAACCTGCGGCATGGCCAAGACCCACTACATCGGCGTCTATCCCAACTATAAATGCTACGTCGACGAAGACACCTTCTGCCAAGGCAAGACCATCATCGGCAAATGCACCTCCGCCGCCTCTTGCCCCGGCTACGCCAACTGGCAAATGGACACAGATTGCGGCGGCCCTTCCGTTTGCCCATCCGGCTATTCCGTCAAAACCTTACGCGAAACCATCGACAAGGAAACGGCCCCGGCCTACATTACCCACTGGTTTACCTGCTTTTCTTCGAATTAATCGGAAGTTCTCCATGCACCCGCTCCTCCTCGCCGCGCTCGCTCTCCTCGCCTTTCCGGCGCATGCCTTGGCCGCTCTGCCCGGCCAGGCTTGCTCCGAAGTCGGCAAAACCACTATGGACGACAATAAACGCAACATCATCGCCTGCCTCTACAACGACACTTCCTCGGCTCTTATCTGGAAGTCCATGTCCACCTCGCAGGTCAGTTGCGGCTCGGGTCAGGCCGTCACCAGCATCTCGAACGGCATTCCCGTCTGCGGCACCGTCGCCGCCGCCGCCGCGGCTCCATCCTCGACGCCAAGCTCAACCCCCGCCTCAGGCTCTATGTGCGGTCAGGCCACTTGGAGCAGCAATATGAGCAATACGACAAACGCTTGCACGCCTCTGTATAACTGCGTCAGGCGTTGCTACGTCTCTTCCTCGCTTCCTTGCTCGGGCACGACTATCGCCACCACAAGAAATATTCCCTGCGATCAAAGCTGCGCCATCGGCTGCCCCAGCGGCTATACTCTCTCGTACATCAGCAGTTCCTTCGACCGCTCAACCTGCTCGGATTACGCAACCGCTACCTGCGTCGCCAAGTAGATAAAACGCCGGTTTTGGGCCTCTTTTGCCTCGCGGAATATTTGTGTATGATGACTCGCTTTAATACCATGGAGGCGTGTCTATGCGTCAGTTCCTTGCCGTAGTTTTTATCGGGTCCGTTCTTCTCCTGTCATCGGGAAGAACCGCCTCCGCCGCCAATCTCGCGGGCTATGACTGCTCGCAACTCGGCAAAACGACCATGGACGACAATCAACAGAATATCGTCGCTTGCGTCTACAACGCCTCCCATCAGCTCAAATGGAAAAATATGACCAGCAGCAGCGACTCCGCTTGCGCTTCCGGTCAGGCGCTCGTCAGCATCGTCAACGGCGTCCCCGCCTGCGGCACCGTCGCCGCAGCGGCAAGTACGACATCGACGACGGATACAAGCTCAACCCCAGCCTCAGGCACGCAATGCGGCTACGCCTCGTGGACAATGAGTTGGGTAAGAGATTGCACGAACCAGACGTCTAATACTTGTAAAGTCAATCAGAACGTCAAATGCAACGGAGTCGCCGTTTTGGCCACATGCCCTTACACTTATTGCGCTGCAAGCGATTGCGTTTTCTCATGCCCGCCCGGCTATACACGAGCCAATTACGCGTCCTCTTCTTCTAACAGTGATAGTGGCTGTAGAGTCAGCAACTCAACAACGTATTCTGCCACTTGCGTCGCAAAATAATTCAGATGACCGTCTCGGTCGAGAAAATCCGGCGGTGCTCCTTGAGCGCGTACCTGTCCGTCATGCCCGCGATGTAATCCGCCACCGTGCGGGCTTGGCATGCGCCGTCGGTGCAGGACGTTATCGCTTTGGCCCATGACGGCGGTAAAGAACCCGGATTTTTTATATAAAAATCAAAGAGTTCCTTGACCATTTGCCGCGCCTTCGCGCACGTCGCGTTGAGGTCCGCGCATCGGTACATCCGCGTAAATAAAAATTCATGAAGCACGTCGATCTTCTTGGCCATCCCCTCGCTAAACGCGGCCATGGCTTTTTTGGCATGGCGAACGTCTTCGACCGTTTGAGGGCCGAGTTCGGCAAGATTGCTTTCGGTCGTCGCGATCACGTCCCCGACCAGCGCGTTGATGATTGCGAGCATGTTCAGGCTCGACGGCGAGTCACCGCCCAGGGGGTCGTACTGGGTGGCGACGTCGACGGTGGCGATGCAGTCGCCGACCTCGCAACTGTTCGTCGGGGTGGCGCCGTAGAAGGGGAT
>CAYUPD010000139.1:0-4215 GCA_964446645.1 uncultured Rhodospirillaceae bacterium | reverse complement strand
TATGTGTAAACAAAAACAAAATATTGAAAATATGTTAAGCCGAAAAACGATGAAAATGTGGGTTTTTGAGACCGTTTTTCCTTTTGGAAGCGGAATGATGATTCTCGGCTTCCTTCGACGGGGCGTTTGCGCGTAATTTCTTGCAATCGTCCGGGCCGCTGCCTTAAATAGGCGCTCTTTACCTCTTCTTACTTTTCCGGAAAACCATGAAAACACCCTTTTTGCTTATGTCCGCCGCGTTTGTGGGTCTTTTGACGCTGTCGGCATGCGGCGACGTTAAAAGCGATCCGACGTACGACGATAAAGATCGTCAAGAATTATACAAGCACGGCAGTATCGTCGATGACGACGGCGGCTGGGATATTCTGGGCGGTAAAGAAAAAAAGACCTCCGAGAATACGGGGATCGGAGTCAACGGCTTCTTATGGCGCGCGGCGCTCGATACAATTTCTTTCATGCCGATCGCTTCGGCCGATCCGTTTGGCGGGGTTATTTTGACCGATTGGTATAGCGCCCCAGGCGCGCCTGACGAACGCACCAAGCTTAATGTTTATATCCGCGACCGGGAGCTGACGGCCAACGGCGTCAAGGTTTCCGTTTTCCGCCAGACCAAGACGGGCAAGGGCGGCGCTTGGGCCGATGCGTCTGTGGCCTCTTCGACGGCGAGCTCTCTCGAAAACGCAATTCTGACTCGCGCGCGGCAAATCCGTATAGCGCAGAAGCAATTTGATTAAGGGATTTTCGTCTCAAGCTTGCTTAATCAATGTTTCCGGAGGTTCCGGAAATTTTCAGGAGATCGTCGGGCACTTGTTCAGGCATTCCTGAAGCCGTTCTTTTGTGAAGGGCTTGGTCAGAAAGGCGCGCGCGCCTTTCTGCGCTGTGATCTCGACGTTTTCGCGCGAACTGTCGGCGCTGAGCATGACAATGTAGGCGTTAGGGTCGAATGCCAGAATTTGTTGGAGAACATTTGTGCCGTCCATGTTCGGCATGTGAATATCGAGAAAGAGAACGTCCGGAATGCTTTTTTTGTAAGCATCCAGAACTTGCCCGCCGTCGGCAACCTCGAAGACCGTGTAATTTGCGCCAAGGCCTTTTTTGACGAGCGTGCGCAAATACATATCGTCGTCCGCGACGACGATGACGTTCTCGCGCCGCGTGGCGCGTATGTCCGAGAAAGTTAAGCGCTCCCCCGGTCTTTTGTAGGTGATGAGGATTTCGAGTTTTGAAAGCCCCCCTAACGTCGGTTCGGTAACAAAAACCGCGCATCCGTTTTCAGGTAAGGCCTTGCCCACATTGTCGGCAACGGTCGTCGGCGGGTTGTTCTTGCCCCAGCGCACGATCATCAGGATTTCGCGGTTGTTGCAGACGTATATTAAGCCCTCGCGGGTTCTAAAGACGGCGCGGACGGCCTCGGCGGCGTTCTCGACGGTCAGGTCCTTGTCCGAAAAGTCCGTAATGCGGATATCGACGAACAGCCAATCCTTCAAAGACGGCTTGATGTGCGGCAAGTAGGCGAGAAGCTGTTTGTAATCTTTCTGGTGAAGAATATCCATGTCTCTGTTCCTAGTTCTTTTGCCGCGTTGCCCAATACCGGTCGAGGGCGCCGTCGATTTGCTGCTTGCCGAAGGGTTTGGTTATAAAGCCGTCGGCGTGGTTAAAGGCGGCCTCTTCCTTATCGTCGGCAAAGTCGCTGGCCGTCGCCATAACGACGTATGTTTTGGGGTTATGTTCTTTTATCCGGTGGGCGAGGTCGTGGCCGTTCCCGTCGGGCAATAGAATGTCCAAAAACACAACGTTGGGTTTCTTCTCGAGATAGAGGGCCCAGCCTTCTTTCAAAGTCGAGGCTTGCTCGATAAAATGCTCTTTTTGAAGCGTCGTACTGAATATCTGACGCAGAAAATCGCTATCCTCGACGATAAGGATGCGTAAGGGGCTTTGGGTAATTTTATGCTCTGTCATAGGGAAAATCTCCGAACGGTTCGCGTTCCGGTTGTGACTATCGTATATGAAAAGAGTAAAAAAAGATTACGATAAGGAACAAAATCAAGGCCAACTTAGGCTATTAAAAAATTAATTATCCGTTAACTCCCTCTTGAAACGGCGGGGCAGATCGCCTATCTCCACTCCACCGTATTGAATTACCGTTTAACTTTAAGGAGATGTCAGATGAAATTCCGCCCCCTGCATGACCGCGTTGTCGTACGCCGCATTGAAGGCGACCAGAAGACAGCGGGAGGCATCATTATCCCCGATACCGCCAAAGAGAAGCCCCAGGAAGGCGAAGTGATCGCCGTGGGCCCCGGCGCCCGGGACGAGGCCGGCAAAATCATTGCCCTTGATGTCAAGGCCGGCGACCGCGTTCTGTTCGGCAAGTGGTCGGGGACCGAAGTTAAGCTCGACGGCGAAGAACTGCTCATCATGAAAGAATCCGACATCATGGGAGTCGTCGGCTGTTGCGGCGGAGCCTGCAAGGCCAAGAAGTAAAACTTCCCGAAAAACAAACTTTTACAAAAAGAGGAAAAAACGATGTCAGCTAAACAAGTTCTCTTCGGATCGGACGCCCGCGAAAAATTGCTGCGCGGCCTCGATATTCTCGCCAACTCGGTCAAGGTCACGTTAGGTCCCAAGGGCCGCAACGTCATCATCGACAAGAGCTTCGGCGCGCCCCGCATCACCAAAGACGGCGTCACGGTCGCCAAGGAAGTTGAGCTTTCGGACAAGCTCGAAAACATGGGCGCCCAGATGTTGCGCGAAGTTGCTTCCAAGGCTTCGGATAAGGCGGGCGACGGCACGACGACCGCAACCGTTCTGGCGCAGGCTCTTGCGCGCGAAGGCCTCAAGGCCGTCGCGGCGGGCATGAATCCGCTCGACTTGAAGCGCGGCATGGACAAGGCTGTTGAAACGGTAGTCGAGGACATCAAGTCCCGCTCCAAGAAGGTTTCGAGCAACGCCGAAATCGCCCAAGTCGGCACGATCTCGGCCAACGGAGACAAGGAGATCGGCGACAAGATTGCCGAGGCGATGGGCAAGGTCGGCAACGAGTCGCCGATTACCGTCGAGGAAAGCAAAGGCCTCGAAACGGAGCTCGAGATCGTCGAAGGCATGCAGTTCGATCGCGGCTATCTTTCGCCGTACTTCGTTACGAACGCCGAAAAGATGCTGGTCGAGCTCGATAGCCCTTATATTCTCTTCCACGAAAGCAAATTGTCGAGCCTGCAACCGCTATTGCCGGTCCTTGAAGCTGTCGTTCAATCGGGCAAGCCCCTTTTGATCGTTGCCGAGGAAGTCGAAGGCGAGGCTTTGGCGACGCTCGTCGTCAACAAGCTGCGCGGCGGCCTTAAGGTCGCGGCCGTCAAGGCGCCGGGCTTCGGCGACCGCCGCAAGGCGATGCTGGAAGACATGGCGATCCTTACGGGTGGTCAGGTCATCTCGGCCGATCTCGGCATTAAGCTCGAGAACGTTACGCTTGCCATGCTCGGCACGGCCAAGAAGGTTCGCATCGACAAGGACAACACGACGATCATCGACGGCTCGGGCAAGAAGAAGGACATCGAAGCCCGTTGCGCCCAGATTCGCCAGCAGATCGAGGAAACGACCTCCGACTACGACCGCGAAAAGCTGCAAGAACGCCTTGCCAAGCTCGCGGGCGGCGTCGCGGTCATCCGCGTCGGCGGCGCGACCGAGGTTGAGGTCAAGGAGCGCAAGGATCGCGTTGACGACGCCATTCATGCGACCCGCGCGGCCGTCGAAGAAGGCATCGTGACGGGCGGCGGCGCTGCGCTTTTGTATGCGACGCGGGCGATTGAGAAGATGCGCCTTCCTAACGACGATCAGCGCCGCGGCGTCGATATCGTTCGCAAAGCGCTTGAAGCGCCGATCCGGCAGATTGCCGAGAACGCCGGCGTCGATGGCTCAATCGTCGTTGGCCGTTTGCTGGACCAGAAGGAAACCAGCTTTGGCTATGACGCTCAGAAGGGCGAATACGGCGATCTGGTCAAGGGCGGCATCGTCGACCCGACCAAGGTCGTTCGCACGGCGCTCGAGTCGGCCGTCTCGGTTGCGGGTCTTTTGATCACGACCGAAGCGATGATTGCCGATAAGCCCGAAAAGAAAGCGGCGGCCGGAGCCCCCGGCGGCGGCATGGGCGGCATGGGCGATATGGATTTCTAAATAATTTCATGGGGTTGTTCCAAAAGGACAACTCCTTGGAAATTA
>CAYUPD010000138.1:3653-4285 GCA_964446645.1 uncultured Rhodospirillaceae bacterium | reverse complement strand
AATTTGTCTGTTCTGTGCGCTTCTGTGCTTTTCTCGGGGCGCATTTCGTGCAGGACGACGGGCTCTCCGGCTTGGGCAATCTGCCAAGCCGATTCGCTTCCGGCGAGGCCTCCGCCGATGACGTGGATGGGTTTCTTTGAGTTCATGTTCTGAGGTTTTAGCAAAAACAGCCGGATTTAAAATTAAAAATATCGGGCGAATGCAAAAGCGGCGCCTGCGACGATAAATCCGTATTCAACGACAAGCCAAAACGAAAATCCCGTTACGGCCGTAGCAATAGCGCAAGCCAAGCCCACAGCGATTTCTATCGACAGGCAGGTAAGTCCGATTTTGGCCCCGCAATGGCGACAGCGCCCGCGCGCGGCAAGCCATGAAAAAACAGGGATTAAATCGCGTACACCTAAGGTCGTTTTACACGACAGGCAATGTGAGCGTGGCCTGACGATAGACAGTTTGCGCGGCAGGCGGTAGGCAAGGACTCCGGCAAAGCTTCCTAGTGCGGCTCCGACGACAAAGCCGAAAACGAGGCGAAACCATAAGGCGTCCATCATGTGCGCGGCCTTTCGAGCGTGCAGATGCCGCACTTCAGCATCCAGCCGAAGCATCGCCAAAGCAAGTTGTGGCTGTCCTTC
>CAYUPD010000138.1:0-3643 GCA_964446645.1 uncultured Rhodospirillaceae bacterium | reverse complement strand
CTCACGGCTCCGGCGCGGCGGATAAGGGCAATCAGCTCCCGTAGCTGATCTTGGGACAGTAATAACTGAGGAACAAAGAGATTCATGGCGTGTTTTAAAATCAAATCGACTTCAGGAACATCCATGGCGATACGCAGAACGTCGGTCGGAGCTAAGTGCGCGGTTGGAAAGCTTCCGAACATTTGCCACGGGTTCGGATAGCTAGGGTTCATTGCTTGCCAATTAGCGGGCAGGGCCGGGTGCGCCGGGGCGGCAAGGCGTTGCTCGGCCAAGCTCTTCCATAAATCGTCATAGGCGCGAATAATATGTCTCCAATCGAAGACGTCGCGCGCGCGGGCTTTTCCGTTTTCTCCGAGCTTCCGGCGCAGGGCCGCGTTGACGATGAGGTTGGCATACGCTTTTGCGCATTCTTCGATGTCGACAGCCGTGCTTTGCGCGGCTCCTGTCAACGCGACGCCGTAATTGTTCTCATTATAGTAGAGTTGTGAGATCGCCATGCCTGCCGGAGGAGGGGGCGTCGTGACCGGAATCAGAAACCCTTCGAGTCCGTTGCGCACGCCTTCGCGATAGCCGTCCCAATCGGTCACGACCGCAGGCAATCCGCACGCCATAGCCTCGATGGGCGTTAATCCAAAACTTTCCTGCACGTTGTCGGACAACGACGTGAATATATCCGCAGCCGCCCATAAACCCTCGGGAAAGCGCGGGTCGTTGTTCATCACAATTTCGACTTGGGCCGTCTTGCAGATGTCGGCGGCCAAGTTCTTAAAATGCGGCTCCATGTCTTTCGGCTTGAAATAACCGAACAGGATAAGCCGGACTTTTTGCTTCGTCAGTTTTGCTGCGCGTTCCGCCGCCATCAGCATAGGCAAAGGATGCGCTTTTGTAGCGAAGCTAAGGCGTCCGACAAACAGGATGACGGTCTCATCGTCTCCTATGCCCAAAGCTTTGCGTTGACTGGCGCGGTTGCCGGACGACGAAAGCTTCGTAAAAGACTCGCTATCGATGCCTAACGGAATGACAGGCGTTTGGACGGGACACGAGAATTTTGAGCCGAAGCGGTGGTTGAGGTAATCGTCGTATATCTCCCACAGATTGCGGACGGCATCGCGGATGGCCGCCGACGGGCAAATAAGGGCGTCCGTGCCGTCGCTGGGGGCCAGGCATAAGTCGCCGACGGCTTTGGCGATGCGCTCGCCGCTCATCGTGTGGACGAGGCCGCAGGCGGCAAAACCCCGCGTTTGAAGCTGTTGACGCCGCCAGATAGGATCGACGATTAATGGATCGGGGCGGAACAAACAGGAAATGCTTTGTAAATTTTTATCCGGATGACGAGGGTCGAGCCCGATGCAGCGTTTCTCGGCGTCGATGCCTTCGGCTTTGGCTATTTCTTTAAAATGATCGAAACTCGGAAAATCCGTCGGACGGCATATGAATTGTTGCGCGGCGCTATGGCGAAAATAGGCGGAAAGAAAACGGGTTACGGCGACATCGAAGCCGAAAACCTCGCTGTCATCCTGCGTGGAAGATGGGCGGCTATATTGGATGCAAACGGACATGGGAAAACCGTCAGGAAAGAACGATTTTTTATGACACGGCTTCAAAATTAGTACAATATGGTCTTGCGTCCGGTGCGTGTTTTGCGGATTCTTCCGCATGTCATGATTCGGGGAGGGAGGTCGCATGAATATTCCGTTTCCGGATTCCCTAGCCGTCTATTGGACGCCGGAAGAGATTGCCGTCAATGTTGGCGCTATTTTAAACGTATTTTTTGCGTTTCTTCTCGGCCTTCTTGTCGGGTTCGAAAGGTCTTATCGCGGCCGTGCGGCAGGAATGCGTACTTATGGCCTCGTTTGCATGTCGTCGTGCGCTCTTATCGTCATTTCGGCTCATCCGGAGACATGGTTTGGGGGCAAGTCCCTTGAAACTCTGAAATACGTCGATCCGAGCCGGATCATCCAAGGCATCACCACCGGTATCGGATTTTTAGGGGCCGGGGTCATTATGCGCGATGGCCTCAATATCAGCGGTTTGACGACGGCGGCTTCCATATGGATGGTTTCGGCCATCGGCATTCTTGTCGGCGTCGGATTTCAGGGAACGGCTATTGCCGTTTCGATTCTGGCGTCAATATTTATGATGTGGGGGGCGAAGTTCGAAAGCTTTTTGCCTTTGCGCCATGCCCTTCTCATCACGCTGCTGTTCCATAAAAACGTCGGGCTGACGGAGGCCGATATCAACAGGCTTATTCGCGCCCATGGATACGAAATCGCCAACGGCTCTTTTTCGATCAATCAGAACAACAGCCAATTCGAATGGCGCTTTGTCGCTGTCTCAAGAGGAACGCGCAAAAGCGCGTCGCTCGTGAAGCTTAGCGAGGCTTTAAGGCAGGCCGAGGGCGTTCAGGATTTCAAAATTGCTTATGCGCGCAACTGACGGACTATTAATAAGGAGGGGGCGAAAATGAGGGTATTAGTCGTTGGAGGCGGCGGACGTGAACATGCTCTTTGCAAGGCCATTTCGGCTTCGCCTCTTTGCGAAAAGCTTTTTTGCGCTCCGGGTAATCCAGGCATTTCCGATGTCGCGGAGTGTTTGCCGATCGCCGCGGATAAAATCGCAGATCTTGTAGCCGTTGCCAAAAAGCAAAAAATTGATTTTGTAATCATCGGACCGGAAATTCCTTTGGCTCTCGGCCTTGTCGATGCTCTGAATGCTGCCGGAATAACCTCTTTTGGCCCCGATAAAGCCGCTGCGGAGTTAGAAAGCTCGAAGGGCTTTATGAAGGATTTATGCGTTCAGGCCGGCGTGCCGACGGCTCAATACAAGCGTTTTTCGGACGTCGAAGACGCAAGAGCTTACGTGCTTAAGCAGGACGGCCCTATCGTCGTTAAAGCCGATGGCCTTGCGGCAGGAAAAGGCGTTACGATTGCGCGCACTGCCTACGAGGCGATTGAAGCCATTGATGCGGCAATGGTCGGTCAGGTCTTTGGCGAATCGGGGGCCGAGGTCGTTATTGAGGACTTTTTGCAAGGCGAAGAAGCCAGCTTTTTCGCTTTATGCGACGGAAAGACGGCGCGGTTCTTCGCGTCGGCGCAGGACCACAAAGCCGTATTTGACGGCGACAAGGGGCCGAACACGGGTGGGATGGGGGCTTATTCGCCCGCGCCCATGATCGACGAAGCGATGAAAAACCGCGTGATGCAGGAAATCATCAATCCAACAATTACGGAAATGGCAAGGATCGGCCGTCCGTTCAAAGGGGTTCTTTTTGCAGGACTGATGATGACGAAGGCGGGACCAAAATTGATCGAGTACAACGTTCGTTTTGGAGACCCCGAAACCGAAGTTATGATTCCACGGCTGAAATCCGATCTGTTAGCTCTTCTTTATGCCTGTAGCCAAGGAAAGTTGAGCAAGGCCGTCATTGAGTGGAACGCCGTAGCGGCTTTGGGCGTCGTCATGGCTGCGGACGGATATCCGGGAAAATATTTAAAAGGTAGCGTCATTAACGGGCTTAATCATGCGGCGACCGTTTCCGGCGTAACGGTTTACCATGCCGGAACTGAGAAGAATGCGTCAGGCCAGATTACGGCCAACGGTGGACGCGTTTTATGCGTGACGGCGGTTGCGTCGACAATCGCGG
>CAYUPD010000137.1:0-4296 GCA_964446645.1 uncultured Rhodospirillaceae bacterium | reverse complement strand
AGATGACGAGGCGCAGGTTGGCCTCGACCATTTCCTTTTTGGCGCGGTTGGATTCGTGCTCGCCCTTTTGGACGGTCATGACGATGCGCTTAAAGTCGCCCAAAGGAAGCCCGGCCTCGTCGCAGATGGAGGCGATTTCGGCGCGGAGGCGGTCGGTTTCGGATTCGTGGCGTTCGACGAATTTTGCCCACGCCTTAACGTTCGGCGCGACGAACTTCGGTTCGGCCGGCTCGGCGGGCGTCGTCGCGGCGGCAGGCGCTGCGGCTTTTGCGCCCTTAAGCTTTGCGGTGATTTTCGAAACGATCTTTTCGGCCTGTTTTTTGGTAGGGGCCGCGATCTTGCCGTGCAAAACGTCGTACAGCCAGTTGCGGTCGAGCTCGTGGCCCGTATAGCGGGCCAAAAAGTCGTTGCGGCTGACTCCGCTGTCGCTCGCGAGGCGCAAGATGCGGCCTTCGATGCCGACGAGGCGGCGGTTCAGGGTGTAGAGTTGCTGAACGAGCTGTTCGAGGCGGTTGTTGTTGAGGCGGACGGTGCGGACCTCATCCACAAGCTCGCCCTTGGTTTTATCGAATTTCTTGTCGGATTGAGGGGTCGGAGTCTCGCCTTTTTGCGTGGCGGCGATGCGGGCGGCCTGTAACTTGTACAGACGCGTATAAGCGCTGCCGATTTTGCCGAAAGTTTCCAAGACCTGAGGCTTCAGTTTTTCCTCAAGCATGGACAGAGAAAGGTTCTCCTGTTCGTCGTCCTCGAAGCCGCCTTCGCCGCCTTCTTCTTGGGGCTTTTCCTCTTCTTCTTCCGCGGGGATTTCGGCGCTTTCGCCCTCGCCGAGCATTTCGGCTTCGCCCGACGGCGCGCCGCCGTAGGTGGCCTCAAGGTCGATGATGTCGCGCAAAAGCATCTTGCCGTCGTTGAGGGCGTCGTGCCAGCCCAAGATGGCCTGAATGGTGAGGGGAGATTCGCAAATGCCGCTAATCATCATTTCGCGGCCCGCTTCGATGCGCTTGGCGATGGCGATTTCGCCCTCGCGGCTAAGAAGCTCGACCGAGCCCATTTCGCGCAAATACAGGCGCACGGGGTCGTCGGTGCGGCCCAAGTCTTCGTCAACGTTGCCCTTTTCTTCCTCTTCTTCGCCCTCTTCGCCTTCCTTTTTGGCTTTCGGAGCTTCGTCATCGTCGCCTTCGGTGACGCTGATACCCATTTCGGACAGTATGGCCATCGTGTCTTCGATCATGTCCGAATTGATCTTGTCCTGCGGCAGAGCGGCGTTGATTTCGTCGATGGTGACGTAGCCGCGTTCTTTGCCCTTCTTGATCATGGCTTTGACGGCTTCGGCGGCCGAGCTGATGATCGGGGCTTCGGCTTTGTCGTCCTGAATCTTTGAGACCTCTTCTTCCCTGAGAGGAAGCGCTGCGGCTTGCTTGGGTTCGGGCTTTGCGGGAGAAGCGACGGCCTTCGGCGTTTCGCCGGGGCGCGCTGCGGGCTTTAAGGGCGCCTGCTTGGGGACGGTTCCTTTTTTGCCGGAGGCTGTCGGCTCCGGTTTGCGCGCTGCGGGCTTAACGGGTTTTACCGCGGCTTTCGGTTTTTTCTTGAGCGCAGTTTTCTTGGCCGCAGGTTTTGCGGCGTGTTTCTTTTTCTGTACCATTTTCTTTTTCTTGGCCTTAAGAGTCCGCGGAGCGGATTTCTTCTTTGTCGGTTTTTTGGTTTTAGCCATGCTCACTCAGTTCCCAAAAGAAGCGTTGTATAGATAGAATTTTTCGTTCCGTCAAAGAGTTAAGCGCTTGAGTGGCGGATTCTAAGGGCAAAGGGGGCTAACGCAAGGAAATTTCATAAATAGGCCTAAAAATATGGTTAAAAACGCGTCCGAATTTACCAAAAAACGCGAACGGGCCTCCTTTTCCGCCAAAGTGATTCGTTTTTGGCGGTCTATTCGAACAAGGCGCTAACGGATTCGCCTGTGCGGACGATGCGGTTGAGCGCCGAGGGAACGAAACGGCCCTTGACCCAAAGTCCCAAACAAAGGAGCTGCGCGAAATCCAAATCCGGCGCGGCGCAGCCCGGCGTGCCGATAGTTTCGAAACGGCGGACGGCGTCGATTAAAAAAGAGGGGAAACGGCGGTCGTAAGCGTTGCGCGCGACTTCGCCTTTGTGGCAAGCGAGGGCGGACATCAGCGCCGCGAGGTCGTTTTCTCCAAGGCCGACGAGGACGTTCGGCGAGTCCAAGAGCCGCCAATATTCGGAGAGGGCGACGGTACACGAGAAATCCTTCGGCATTTTCGCCAACGCGTCCATGCCCAAAAGATGCGCGCCGACGTGTGCGGCATGACGATCGCCCGCATGAGGCATAAAAACGGCCTTGGGGCGAAAATGGGCGATAATTCTTGCCAGCGCGTCAACTTTGCGATTCCACGCGGCGGCGTCGGCATCACGCGCGGCGGCGGTAACGTCCGACAGGCCGTTTTCGTCAGCAAGGACGCATAAGAAGCCGAGCGCCGCGCACGCCGCAGCCAGTTCTTTTTTGCGTTCGTCCCGGCGTGCCCGGTCGCTGCCGAGCGTGACGGCGACATTGACGATAGCCCAGTCGTCTTCGCGTTTAAGACGCAAAGGGCCGTTTTTCGTCGCGCGGCGGCAAGGCCGTCGAAAGAGCGGGGGCCGAAAGAGCGGGCGCTTTAACGGCGCAATGCAGCAAGCGCGCGTAGGAAGCGGCGATTTCGACGGGAGAAGCGTCGGAAGAGTCTGTTTTCATTCTCATCCCTCCAACCGACTTCCCCGTTTTGGAAGGGGAAGGCTTTAGGCGGCCTGCAATTCCTGCTCCGAGGAGCCGAAAAGCTCGATGGCTTGGATGGCCCAAGCAGCCGTATCCGCGCCGTTCGACGTCAGAACGACGCCGGAGACTTCAAGATTGTTTTCGGCGATATCGACGCCGGCGGCTTTCAATTCGTCATGAATTTCTGCGGGGGCGGCGACGGCAAGGCCCGAGGCCTTGGCCGAGAGGGCCAGAAGAAGGCACCCTGCGCCGATGGCGGCGATGGGCTTTCCGGCTTCGAGGAAATGGTTGACGATGCGGCGCGTGTGCAGATTGGACTTCAGCTTGGCAATGGCGCGTTCGCCGCCGGGGATGACGAGGAAATCGAAATCGGAGCCGAGAGCTTCGCCGATCTGGGCATCGACGGGAAAATAGTGGCCCCAGTGATTGTCCTGCCAGCCGTTGACGACGCCCTGTTCGGGAGCGACGGTCTTGACCTTGGCCTTAAGGGCGGTCAAGGCGCGCTGGATTTCAGTCATTTGATTTTCGTCGAAGCCGTTGGCGGCGAGGATGGCAATAGATTTACCGGCAAGCATAGCGGTCATAATGGTTCTGTACTCTCGTATTTATTTTAGTTGGAAAAGCCGGCGCACATTCAGAAATTAGACCGAAGACCGGCTGCAAACGGGATTCTTGTATATAAGAATCAATCGGTTTGGAAGCGGAGATTTAGTTTCATAAAACGAGAAAAATATTCTGATGCGAAATTGCGACACTAGCTTTTTACGGTAGGCAAAAAAGTGTCGCGCGTCTGGCCTCCGGAATTTAAAGACAAAATAGTTTTTAATATCAAAGCGTTAACATACTGCTTTTGTGGCACGACTGTTGCTTGGAGGAAAGGCCAACGTTTGGCGGAAACGCTCAACCGAAAGAGATTACCGTGTCCAAAAAGTTTTCGATGGATTCTCTAAAACCGTATATGCGCGCGCCGGTGATCGGCGCGGTGTTTGCGGCATTGATGGTGTTGAGTCCGCTTATCATGGGCGGGCATATTTATTTGTTGTTTTTCAGCTTCGGAGGCTTGGTCATCGTGGTCGGGGGCGTGGTTACGGTGGCGTTTATGAGTTTCGAGGCGGCCGAGGTGCATAAGGCGCTTGAGGCGATCCGCCGCCTGTTCAAGGAGCAGCCGTCCGCGCCGGAGGATCTTCGGACCGATGTGATGGCGATCGTGTATTGCGCGCGGTTGGTGATGGAGAAGGGGATGCGGAATCTGGAGTCGGTGATCGACAAGATTGGCATCCGCGATCCGTTTGTGAGGTATGGGCTAACGATGGTGGTCAGCGAATATTCTCCCGACGAAGTGCGCAAGATGATGGAGACGGCGGCGGACGCCTGCGCCGAAAGGGAGAGCGTGCCGGTTGAGGTTTTGCAGGCGATGACGAGCCACGCGCCTGCGTTTGGGATGGTGGGAACGCTGGTGGGAATGGTGGCGATGCTGTGCAGCCTGACGGACGACATATCCGGCATCGGGCCGAGCCTTGCGGTGGCGTTTT
>CAYUPD010000136.1:0-4314 GCA_964446645.1 uncultured Rhodospirillaceae bacterium | reverse complement strand
GGATTGCTTCTCTTTATTTCGCCCGGCGTTTTGGCTTTTAATCGCGGGCGTATTCTGCGCAACGTCGCTTTATGGCTTTTGATATTCCTCGGCCTGGCTCTTTTTTATAAAAACTTCGGCCCTGAAAGCCCCACTCCCCTATTCAAGATGCCTGAAGCAATGCGCGATATGAATCAGGAGCAAGCCACCCCCCCGACGGAGCCTCCAAAAGAGAATCCCGGCAAAAAAGACGCTGAAATCGGTATTTAATTCTCCGAAAACGGTTCCGTACCGTACTTTTTCATAAGAGTCTTGAGCTCTACGGCGGCGCGATCTACCGCTTTTTCGTCAACTCCGCGCACAACGAGGGAGGTGCCTATTTTCCCATCCTTCATCCACAAATACGATCCTATATCGACATCGGACAAGCGTCCCGCCAACGCGCGAAGGTCTTCGGCAAGAACACTCTCGGCTATATAACCGGATATCGTCGAGCTAAAAACCTCAGGACCGCGGCGTAAATCCGGCAAGACGGAATCCATCATGCCCCGCATGATTTCGGGAACGCCCGCCAGCATGTAGACGTTTTCTATCTTAATCCCCGGCACGCAACTGACCGGATTTTTAATTAAATCCGCGCCCTGCGGCGTGCGCGCCATGCGCAGACGCGCAGGCGTAAGGCTTTCTCCAAAAAACGATTTCAAAAGCTCTCGCGCGCCCGGATGTTCAATCACCGGTAACTTAAAGGCCGCGGCAACCGCTTCGACCGTGATATCGTCGTGCGTCGGCCCGATGCCTCCGGTTGTAAAAACATATGTATATCGCGCTCGCAGAGCATTAACCGCCTCTACAATCTCCGCCTCGATATCGGGAACGACGCGCGCCTCCTGAAGAAAAACGCCTAATTCGCCTAGTCTTTTGGCTATATAATTTAGATTGGCGTCCGGTATACGGCCGGACAAAATCTCATTGCCGATAACAAGAACCGCCGCCGATGGGCTATCGGCTTTCATTTTCCGGGCTTCTCAACGGGAGTTGCGATGTCGATTTTGGGTATCTTTTGGTCAAGCCGCCTTAGGACTTCGTCGGTTATGTCCAAAGGCTGATCCGTCCACAGTGCCTGTTGCTTAACAACGACAAGGTTTGCCCTGCGCTCATGTGCAACGTCGGCGACAACGTCGAGTAACGCCTGACGAACGGCACTCATCGCATCGGCATACGACTTATCCAAAACCTTGCGACGCAGTTGGACATGGTTCTCGACTGCCGAAAAGCGTTGCCGCAACTGCTGTTCTTTATCGGCGTAGTCTTGGGCAGTCAGTTGGCTACGCTGTTTTGCCAGCGTTTGTTCGGCCTGACGAAGGCTATTCTCTTCTTTTCCTATTTCGCTTTGAAACTTGGAACGTTGCGCTTCAAGTTGCTTTTGAACGCTCTTCGACGCGGACGACTCTTGCAAAATCCTCTGCACATCGACAATTGCGATAACGGGCGTCGGCAAACCCGGCGGCGTTTCGGCCCTTGCCGCCCCAAACCCGGCGGTAAAGAAAAACAGAAATGCAATCAATAGGTTAAAAATCGGCATCGTCGCCCTCCATCGGAATGAGGCAAGGATACTCCTTTACGACAGGAAGTTTCGAAAGTTTTTTAACGGCTCGCGCCATAGCCGCAACATCGCCTACATGCGTTGTAATAACAACAGAAACGGAGTCCGTCGGCGACCGCCCTCGCTGAATGAGGGACTCGAAAGAAAGGGTTTCGTCGCGCATAATTGCCGCAATATCCGCGACCACGCCGGGCCTGTCGAGCACTTGAAGGCGCAAATAATAACGCATCGGCGGCGGAGACGCCAATTTAAGATCGCCAAGGCGAGCGGATGGCAACGAAAAAGCGGACACGCGCGCGCCGCGCGCAACATCGATAATATCCGCCGTCACGGCATTGGCCGTCGGCGCGCCGCCGGCGCCCCTCCCAACCAGCATCAAAGGCCCCGCACGGCGACCGTTGATGAAAACGCAATTATAGGTTCCATCGACGCTTGCAAGCGGCGATTTCTCGGAAACCAAAAAAGGCCCCGCCGTTTGCACAATGCCTTTTGTCGTTTTTTCGGCTATCCCGAGCATCTTAATGCGGCACCCAAGCTCGGCTGCAAAGCGGAGATCGAGGGGCGTGATCTTTTGTATCCCTTCGACGCGCACAGAAGAAAGATCGGGCTTAACGCCGAAAGCCAAAGACGCGAGGAGAACGAGCTTGTTAGCCGTGTCCGGGCCGTCGATGTCGGCGGACGGATCGGCTTCGGCATAACCGGCCTTCTGCGCGGCGGCCAATGCCAAGGGAAAGGGAAGCCCCTCTTCGCGCATCCGCGTTAGAATATAATTGCACGTGCCGTTCAGAATTCCGGACACTTTGTCGATTGCGTCGCCGGCAAAACCTTCGCGCAACGCTTTAATAACCGGGATTCCTCCGGCTACGGCTGCTTCAAACGACAGCTGAACGTTGTTTTTCTCGGCCAAGGCCGCAAGTTCCGGCCCGTGCTTGGCAATAAGCGCCTTGTTGGCCGTCACAAAATGCTTGCCGCCGCCGAGCGCCGCTTTGGCCAGCGCATGGGCCGGACCGTCCGCGCCGCCCATAAGTTCGACAACGATATCGACATCCGGGAGAGAGGCAAGCTTCAACGGATCGGGAATCCACTTTATTCCCGATAGATCGCAATCGCGCTTGCGCCTTTTATCGCGGGCACTGACGGCTTTAATCTCAACGGAGCCTCCGGCCCGCGCAGCTATCTGTCCGGCATTCTGCCTCAGCTGGCGCACCAAGGCCGCTCCGACCGTTCCCAATCCTGCAATTGCTACTGCTGACATATTCGCCGTCCGGAGGTCTAAACGCTTAGAACTTCGTCCCAAAACTGAAGTGTATGCTCTGCTTTTTGTCGTAGGACTTGTACATAACGGGTTCCGCATAGTCGAGGCGAATGGGCCCCAAAGGCGAATCCCATGTCAGCCCAACGCCTACGCTCAAACGCATGCTGTCGTCGTACGCAACCGTCGTGCCTGCAATACGGCTCTGATCGGGCTTTCCGAGCACGCCCGCGTCGGAAAACAGATGCGCCTTGAATCCAAATTCGGGGGATATCGGCATGGGCATCGACAAATTGACGGTGCCGCGCGCAAAATATGTGCCTCCGATGGCATCTTTATAAGTACTGCCAAGATCGCGCGACCCGGCGCCTGAATACTCGAAGCCGCGCAAATTCTCTCCCCCCAAGAAGAAGCGTTCATTGACCTTGGTCGTGCCTTCAATCGCCCATATCTTCCCCGCTTCGGCAAGGCCGCTCAAAATCCAATCGTCGTTAAGAGGATAATACTGCGTTCCGCCAATCTTGGTGCGGAACCATTTGCGCGATCCCCCCAACCCCGCCACGTCGGTGTCGAAATGCGTAACGAACCCAAGCGTCGGGCTAAGCTTGCTGTCGCGCGTATCGTAAATAAGCGATTGGCCGATCGACGACGTGGTCGACATTCCGTCCTGGTCCCGGATATATTGCGATGCCGTCGTCGGAACGTTCGTGATTTCATCCGCATGAAAGCTGTAATTCACTTTCTGGCGAATTTCTTCCGACAAAGGATACCCTAACCGCAGCGTTGTTCCGGCACTGTTGATATCGTAGGAACTCGTGTCTTGATTGTCGGTCCTCGTCGCAAATAAATCAACGCCCGCCGACAGATTACGATCGAGAAAATAGGGTTCGGTAAAGCTTGTGTCGATTTCTTTCGTGCGTCCCGACACCGTTCCCCCAAACCTTACATCCTGCCCGCGCCCTCTGAAGTTGTGCTCGCTGATACTAAAGCTACCAAGAGGCCCGTCGGTCGACGAATAACCGGCGCCGACCATTATTTCGCCCGTCGATTTTTCTTTGACGTCGACCTTAACGTTCGCGCGGTCGGGCTGCGCCCCATCGACGGGCGTCACCTTAACGTTTGAAAAGAACCCAAGATCTCTGATTTTCTGTTCGGATTTATGCAACGCCGAACTATTGAAAGGATCGTTTTCGGCTATCGTCATCTCGCGGCGGATGACCTTATCCACGGTATTGGTATTGCCGTTAACGTCAATGCGCCCAACATAAACGCGCGCACCTTCTTTAACGACGTAATTCAAATCTACCACGCGAGCGTCTTTTTGCTTGTTCATACCCGGAATAACGGTCGCAAAAGCGTACTGACGATCTCCTAACGCTGTCGTCAGTTTCGTAATCGATTTTTCAACGGCGTCGGCCTTGTACCATTCGCCTTTCTTCGTCAACAAGTATTGGCTTAAGGTTTCCCCATCAAGGCCCTT
>CAYUPD010000135.1:0-4384 GCA_964446645.1 uncultured Rhodospirillaceae bacterium | reverse complement strand
CCGAGGTGAGCCAGATGTTCGGCGAGATGGTGGGCGTCTGGTGCGTCGAGGCGTGGCATGCTTTGGGATCTCCCGAGGCGTTTGCGCTGGTTGAATGCGGGCCCGGCCACGGAACGATGATGAAGGATCTGCTGCGGGCGACGGCGAAGGTTCATGGGTTTTCGTCGGGGAAGAGGCTGTATCTGGTGGATACGAACGAAACTCTGCGCGCGTGTCAAAAAGAGACGCTTAAAGATTACGCGCCGCAGTATCTCGGGGCCGTCGCCGAGGCGCCCGATATGCCGATGTTGGTTATTGCGAACGAGTTTTTCGACGCGTTTCCCGTCCGTCAGTTCGAAAAGACGTTTCAGGGGTGGGCCGAGCGCATGGTGGGGGTCGAGGACGGGGCGTTGGCGGTTGTGCTGCGGCCTTTAGAGGATGCCGAGAACGCTTTTATTCCGCCCGCATTGCGCGGCGCGCTGCCGAACGCGGTGTTCGAGTTTTCGCCGTCCGCGCAATCTTACGCGCGCGATATTGCGCGGGCGCTTGCGTCGCGGGGCGGGGCAGGGCTCATCGTCGATTACGGGTATGCGGTTCCGTCGGGCGCGTCCACGCTTCAGGCCGTGTCGCGCCATGCGTGCGCGGATATCTTCGAGCGTCCGGGCGAAATCGACCTGACGGCGCATGTGGATTTCGGAGCGTTGGCCGAGGCGGCGCGGGCGGGCGGAGCGGAAGTGTCGGCCGCGATCGGCCAGGGGGAGTTTTTGCAGAACTGCGGAATCGAAATTCGCGCCGAGAGCCTGAAGAAAGGCGCGACGACGCAGCAAGCGGCCGAAATAGAGTCCGAAATGCATCGTTTGATCGACGATTTGCAGATGGGAACTCTGTTTAAGGCGATGGAGCTAGGTTCCGGACTCTAAAATATCCGCCCGAACTGGGTTAGCTTCGCCATTTGCTGATCGGCGATGGTGCGGGTCTGGCCGATGCGGCGGTCGCGGATCATGGCGCGGATGGGCGAGCCCGGATTGTCCGGCTCGGTCATCATAAACTGCATGGAAAGGCCGGAAGGCGAAAAGACCTGATAAAGAACGCAGGCCAACCCGGCGGCCAAAAGCATAGGCGCGCGGGGGCCGATTTCCTGTTCGGCGAGTTGCAACAGGCCTTCAAGGGCTTCTTCCATGCTGCCCGCGTGAACGGTGGCGAGAACGGTATGACCCGAGGTCGAGGCGCGTAGAACCTGATTGGCGGCGTCGGGGGTGCGGATTTCGCCGACGGCGATGTAGCGGGGATGCCAGCGCAGGGCGCGTTTGAGCATGCCGCCCCACTCGTTTTCCTGATGGATTTCGGTTTGGTAGCAGTAGCCGTTCGGCCCGCAACGGCCCGACATGTTGTACTCGACGGGGTCTTCGAGAGTGAATCCGATGCCGCCGTAAGTTTCGAGATAGCTGGACATGAGAGACGAGATGGTCGAAGTTTTACCCTGACCCGAAGCGCCGCAGACGAGAATGAGGCCGCTGCGCTGGCCGAGTTCCTGAAGCAGGGGCAGCAAAGGAGGCATGATGCCGAGCTGCTCCATGGGAATAGGGCGGTCGGGCAGGCGGCGCAGAGCGGCCCAGACTTCGCCGTGAGCGGTTTCGAGTTTCGTGGCGCGCAGGCGCATGCCTTCGAAGTTGATCGCCTGTTCGACGCCCTGAAAATTCTGGCGCAGATGGCCGGCCAAAGATTCGGCGGAGGCGGAAAAGTTCAAAGGGAGGTCGGCATCGGGCAGATTGATTTCGCTGCGGCGTCCGGCGCGGTAATGAGCGGGGCTTTTGGCGTCGAGGCGCACGTAAATATCCATAAAATCGAGTTCGTCGAGCGAGCGCTGACCCGGAGAGAAAAGGGGCTGAAGATCCATGGAACAAATCCCGAAAACGACCGCGAAAACAGGGCATGGTAGTCCCGAAAGAGACATATTTCCATTAGTTTATCGGGCAAAGGAGAAAAGAAGGCATGTAGAAAGGAGGATTAAGTTATTGTTTTCTTGGCCCGTTTGTGGTTTTCTGATGCCCCCAATCAATCCGGAGGCACCAATGTCCCATATAACCGCGCTGCATGGCCGTGAAATTCTCGATAGCCGTGGAAATCCGACGGTAGAAGTCGATGTCGTGTTGGAAAGCGGAGCGTTTGGCCGAGCGGCAGTGCCGTCCGGCGCGTCGACGGGCGTGCATGAGGCGGTCGAGTTACGCGACGGCGACCCGGCGCGTTTCGGGGGCAAAGGAGTGCTTCGCGCGGTCGAGGCGGTGAACGAAGAGATATCCGAGGCGGTGGTGGGGGCGGACGCGTGCGACCAGACGGCGCTTGACGCGACGCTGATCGAATTGGACGGAACGCCGAACAAGTCGCGCCTGGGGGCGAACGCTATTTTGGGGGTCAGCCTGGCGGCGGCGAAAGCGGCGGCGCATGAGGCGCACCTGCCGTTGTACCGCTATGTCGGCGGCGTTTCGGCGTCGCTGTTGCCGGTGCCGATGATGAACATCATTAACGGCGGCGTGCACGCGGACAATCCGATCGATATACAAGAGTTCATGATTGCGCCGGTTGGGGCCGAAACGTGCGCGGACGCGATCCGCATGGGGTCGGAGATATTCCTGACGCTCAAGAAGTTGTTAAAGGAAGTCAACCACAACACGAACGTGGGCGACGAAGGCGGTTTTGCGCCGGCGCTGGCATCGACGGACGAGGCGCTGTCGATTATTTTGAGAGCCTGCGAAAAGGCGGGATACGTGCCGGGCGAAGATGTGGCGCTGGCGCTCGACGCGGCGGCGAGTTCTTTCTACGAAGAGAAGCGCTACCAGTTGTCCGGCGAGCGCAAGGTATTCAATTCCGAGCAGATGGTGCGGTATTATTCGGACCTTGTGGCGCGGTATCCGATTTTCTCGATTGAGGACGGCATGGCCGAAGACGATTTCGACGGCTGGGAGATGCTGACCGAGGCGCTCGGGGACAAGATACAGATCGTCGGGGACGACGTGTTTGTGACCAATCCGGCGCGCATCGCGGATGGGATCGAAAGGGGCATTGCGAACGCGGTTCTCATCAAGGTCAACCAGATCGGGACGTTGAGCGAGACGCTCGAAGCGGTCGAAATGGCGCACAAGGCGGGATACCGCGCGGTGATGTCGCATCGTTCGGGTGAGACGGAAGATTCGACGATTGCGGACTTGGCCGTGGCGACGAATTGCGGGCAGATCAAGACGGGCTCGCTGTCGCGCTCCGACAGATTGGCGAAGTATAACCAGCTGATGCGCATCGAAGAGCAGCTGGGCCGCGCGGCGCGGTTCGGCGGAACGTCCGTTTTGATGGGCAACTAAGCCGTGGCGTCGCCGAGGCGCATATGGCAAATGGCCGTCACGGCGGCGGGCGTGTGCATCGTCGGCTATTTTCTATATCACACGGTCGAGGGGGAACGGGGCTGGGTGGCCAAGGTGCGCCTGCAGAATGAGACGAAAAGGGCCGAAGAGACGCTGCAAAAGCTGCAGGAAGAGCGCGAAGCGCTTGAGCGCCGTGTCAAGCTGATGAGGCCCGAGAGCATAGACCCGGATTTACTGGACGAGCAGGCGCGAAAGTCATTAAATTATTCAAAACCTAATGAGATCGTAATTTTGACGCCGGAAGGAAAAGATAAATAAAATACTCTATTGATTATTCGGAGAAAAATAAAATGAACGACAAGCTGGCGAATGTAAAACATCCATTCATTTTACAACAAGCATCTCTTGGAGGCCTGCTTATAGGCGTAACTCTGTCCGGCTTGTGTTGTAAATGGGCGGTGAAATCTTTTTCTGACGGCGATGTGTTTTCCGGCATAAAATTTTCCGGGATGGCTGCGTCAACGCTATGGGCAACCCTTGTATTGATGAATGTCGTTAAAATTATCGATTTCTCTCGTTTTTCTTTTTCTTCCTATAGGCCGGAAACGCTAGAGCATTCGGTACGAACTGTGGAAGCAGTAAGGAGACGCCTTGGATTTAATGATAACGCAGGGCCCTCATAAAAAGGGGACGTCAAAAACGCCGCGTGCCTACTTCTTCATCTTCTGAATAGTTTTTGTCGTACTTTGTCCTTCGACGAGCTGGGCGAGGACGACTTTGCCGCCCCAGCTGTGGACTTCCTTGGCGCCGACGACATTATCGACGGTATAATCCGCGCCTTTGATAAGAACGTCCGGCTTGACGGCCTTAATCAGCTCAAGGGGCGTGTCTTCGCCGAAAATGACGACGTTATCGACGTCGGCCAAAGAGGCCAAAACGGCGCTGCGGGCGGCCTCGTTTTGAACGGGGCGGGTTTCGCCCTTAAGGCGTTTGACGGAGGCATCGCTATTAAGGCCGACGACGAGCTTGTCGCAAGCCGAGCGGGCCTGCCG
>CAYUPD010000134.1:2632-4461 GCA_964446645.1 uncultured Rhodospirillaceae bacterium | reverse complement strand
GATATAGCTTGTAATACCTTGTTTACCAAGATGTTTCTTCTATTGCAGAAGTTGCGCAAGCCAGAGCGGCTTAACCGGCGCCAGAAGCAGGAAAAAGACATATGTCAGGGCGATCCCGGCAAACATGGTCAGGCCCGTTTTGCCGATCTTCTGTTGCAGCGCGTGCGGCATTTGCGGAAACCGGCATTGAAGGACGAGCCGCGTCGAAAAGTTCAAAGCAAGCCAGCTTATCAAAAACGCGGCGGCCAGAACGAGGGCGTCGAGCGCGATATCGTTGCCAAAACGTCCCCAGACCATGAGCCTTCCGTCGAGGCCCTTGACGAAGAACGCGTAAAAAAACGCCGCGCAAAGCCCGCCGCAAATCAGCGCGATGATCGTACGCGTCGCAAGGGTCGCTTTTTTAAGCGCCAAGGCCAGATCGTTCAGCATCGTGCTAATAGCTTCCGACGACAGGCCGAAGGGATACAGGCGGCGCGCTTCTCTTTCGCTTCCCTTCCCCCCGACGACGAGCGAGAAGATTTCTTTGATCGCGCGCGCCTTGAGCGCCTCTTCGAGCGGCGCTTGCCCAAACGCCGCCAAGTGCAATTTATCGCGCCAGGGCTTAAGCGAAAGATCGAGAAAGTTCGGCACGCCCGAAATCGCGCACCTCTTGCCGAAGGCCGTGACGAGGGCTTTTTTGCCGCCGAGGTCGATTTTCATTTCCGCATAGGGCAGGACGGCTTTGTAAAGCAGGATGGGGACGCGCGGGCCTTCCTCGGGCGCGTTGTCTTTCTTTTTTGGAACGTCCGAAACGGAAATATCCGCGTGGCCCTTGCTGAGATTCTCGATCCCGATGCGATCCAGCCCGCGCCGCACGCCGCTCGGCAAGCCCTCGTTTAAAAGGATAAAATGCGTTTCGGCGCCGCAGGTCACTTCGGTTTCCTGCGTCAGCGCGCCCGTGCCGCGGCACGTCGTGCAGGGCGTTCCCCTGTTGCCTTTGCACGTCGGGCAAGGCAAATGCCCGTGGCCTTGGCAAAAACGACATGGCGCATAACGCGTTCCGTTGCATATCGGGCAAAGCTGCTGGGGATTTTGCGGGTCTTGGCCGGTCGCGTTGCAGTAGTAGCATGGCTCTTGCCCGCGCCCTTGGCATTGTGTGCAGACGACAAGACCTTTGCCGAAGCATTGCTCGCACGTCAGCAATTTGCGCCCTTGGCAGCTCGGGCAGACTTCGGTCGCCGAGAAAAGCGCCGACTTTTCGGGCAATGTGACCTTCGCCGATTGTAGGCCCCAGCCCTTGCTTTCGTGTTCTTTCAGTTCTTTTACGACGGCTGCGATCCAGTCGGTGCTTTGGAGAAAAGTTTCTTTATGATTTTCGACAAGGCGCGAAAGTTCCGAAAAAGACGAGGCCGTTTGCCTGGCCTTCCGGCGAGGCGCGCCGGGATACGAGGTGCTTTTGGCCTCGCACATCGACGAGACTTCGATTCTTCCCTCAAGCGTGAGAATTTGCTCTTGCGTCTCAAAGGCTTTTAAGGAGGCGGGGTCGAGGCCGTTTCCGGCGGCGAGCTTTTTGAGGCGCGCCAAAGCCCGGTCGGCAAGGGATGAATGAGATATCGGGTCAGCCACTTAGGTCAACAACTCTCCCAAAAACGATGGAAAGACCTTAGCACAGAAGAAAAAGATAATAAATACCGTAACTTTGTTTGTTGTTGCAAAGTTATAAGCCGCAAGACGTTCCTTTATTGCTGTTCCGGCTAAGAAGGTTTTCTTCGGCTTGTTGACGGCGAAAATCCAAATTACTCCACAATTTGCTTGCGATATTGCGCGTGCAGGGAGAAAAAACTTTTTCG
>CAYUPD010000134.1:0-2622 GCA_964446645.1 uncultured Rhodospirillaceae bacterium | reverse complement strand
GACGATCTCGCCGCCGCCGTCGCCTCCGTCGGGGCCGAGGTCGATAATCCAGTCCGCCGTCTTGATGACGTCAAGGTTGTGCTCAATCACGATCACGGTGTTTCCCTGATCGGTCAGCGCGTGCAAAACGTCGAGAAGCTTTTGCACGTCGGCAAAATGCAGGCCCGTTGTCGGCTCGTCGAGGATATAAAGCGTCTTACCCGTCGCGCGGCGCGACAGTTCCTTGGCCAATTTGATGCGCTGCGCCTCGCCTCCTGAAAGCGTCGTCGCCGCTTGGCCAATCTTTATATACGACAGGCCGACGCGCTTGAGCATCTCGAGCTTATCGCGGATCGACGGCACGGCTTGGAAAAAATCAGCCCCTTCCTCGACCGTCATGTCGAGGACGTCCGCGATGCTTTTGCCCCGATACAGGATTTCGAGCGTCTCGCGGTTGTAACGCTTGCCTTGGCACTCGTCGCATTTGACATACACGTCGGGCAAGAAATGCATCTCGATCTTGATCGTGCCGTCGCCCTCGCATGCCTCGCAGCGTCCGCCCTTGACGTTGAACGAAAAACGCCCCGGATTGTAGCCGCGCGCCTTCGCTTCGGGCAGGCCCGCAAACCATTCGCGGATCGGCGTGAAGGCCCCCGTGTACGTCGCGGGGTTCGATCTGGGCGTCCGCCCGATGGGCGACTGGTCGATATCGACGATTTTATCTATTAAATTCAATCCCTTAATCTCTTTGTGTGCCAAGGGCATCTCGCGCGAATTATTGAGTTTTTTGGCCAGCGCCCTATAGAGCGTTTCGATCACGAGCGTCGATTTGCCTCCGCCTGAGACGCCCGTCACGACCGTGAACAAACCGAGCGGAAATTTTGCGTCGATGTTTTTAAGATTGTTTCCCGCCGCGCCTATGACTTCGAGCCATTTGCCTTCCTGCGGCTTGCGGCGTTCTTCGGGAACGGGGATGCCTTTGTCTCCGCGCAGATATTGCGCCGTGATGCTGCTTTTGGATTTTATGACTTGCTGCGGCGTTCCGGCGGCGACGATGTGACCTCCGTGAATGCCCGCGCCGGGGCCGATGTCGATCAGGTAGTCGGCTTGGCGTATCGCGTCCTCGTCGTGTTCGACGACCAGCACCGTGTTGCCGAGATCGCGCAGCCTTTTGAGCGTCGCCAGCAGCCGGGCGTTGTCGCGCTGATGCAGGCCGATGCTCGGCTCGTCCAAGACGTACAAAACGCCCGTCAGGCCCGAGCCGATCTGCGAGGCCAAGCGAATGCGCTGGCTTTCGCCGCCCGAAAGCGTGCCCGACGCGCGCGACAGAGACAGATAATCGAGCCCGACGTTGTTGAGAAAGCCGAGGCGCTCGTTGATTTCTTTGAGGATGCGAACCGCGATGTCGCGCTGCTTTTGCGTGAGCTTTTGAGGCAGCTCTTTGAACCACGCGCCCGCTGCCTTGATCGAGAAATCTGCCACTTCGCTGACATTAAGCCCCGCGATCTTGACGGCTAAGGCTTCGGGCTTCAGGCGGCGTCCCCCGCACTCGTCGCAGGGCTTGCTGAGTTGGTATTTCGAAAGCTCTTCGCGCATCCAGTCGCTTTCGGTCTCGCGCCAGCGCCGCGCAATGTTAGGAATAACGCCCTCAAAAGGCTTATCGTGCCGATAGGTGTGGTTTGCCTCGCGGTAGGTGAATTTAATCGGTTTGTCGCCCGTGCCGTAAAGCACGATGTTGCGGAACTCTTCGGACAATTTGTTCCACGGCGTCGTCATGCTTTGCTTATACGTGCGGCATAACGCTTCAAGCACCTGCATGTAAAACGTCTTCCACGGCGCCAAGGCTTCGTCGGCAAGGCACGCGGTTTTGTCGGGCACGACCAGATCGGGGTCGAAATAGAGCTTATCGCCGAGCCCGTCGCACGCGGGGCACGCGCCGTGCGGGTTGTTGAACGAAAACAGGCGAGGCTCGATCTCTTCGATCGTAAAGCCGCTGACGGGGCAGGCAAAACGCGAGGAGAACGTCGTTGTTTCTTTGGAATCCGCTTCTTCGACAAACAAAAGGCCGTCCGAGAGCTTCAGCGCCGTTTCGATGGAGTCGGGCAGGCGATTGTCGAGATCGGGCGACACAACCAGCCTGTCTACGACGACGGCGATATCGTGCTTTTTCTTTTTATCGAGATCGGGCGAGTCTTCGATGTCGTAAACCTTGCCGTCGATTTTGACGCGCTGGAAACCTTGCTTGCGAAGCTCTTGCAGCTCTTTTTTGTATTCGCCCTTGCGGCCGCGCGCGATGGGCGCAAGGAGCATGATCTTTGTCCCTTCTTTCATCGCGCGGATGCGGTCGGCCATTTGCGTGACCGTCTGGCTTTCGATGGGCAGGCCCGTGGCGGGAGAGTACGGCACGCCGATACGCGCAAAAAGCAAGCGCAAGTAATCGTAAATCTCGGTCACCGTGCCGACGGTCGAACGCGGGTTGTGCGAGGTCGGTTTTTGCTCGATGGAAATGGCGGGCGAAAGGCCCTCGATGGAGTCCACATCCGGCTTTTGCATAATGTCCAAAAACTGGCGCGCGTAGGCCGACAGGCTTTCGACATAGCGGCGCTGGCCTTCGGCATAAATCGTGTCGAAGGCAAGCGACGA
>CAYUPD010000133.1:2673-4505 GCA_964446645.1 uncultured Rhodospirillaceae bacterium | reverse complement strand
TGCTCGACCTCCAAATCCGACACCGCCGTCTGCAGCTTGGGGTCCCAGTTGACGAGGCGCTTGTCTTTATAAATAAGCCCTTCCCTATACAACGTCACGAACACGCGGCGGACGGCGGCATTCAATCCTTCGTCCATCGTAAAACGTTCGCGCGACCAGTCGCACGACGCGCCCAGACGGCGCAGTTGCTTGGTAATCATGCCGCCGGATTGGGCCTTCCACTCCCAAACCTTCTTGAGGAACGTCTCGCGCCCCATTTCAAGGCGGGTTTCGTTTTTGCCGTCCGCCGCCAACTGGCGCTCAACGACCATTTGCGTGGCGATGCCCGCGTGATCGGTCCCCGGCTGCCAAAGCGCGTCGCGGCCCTTCATGCGCCGGTAGCGGATCAACACGTCCTGCAACGTGTAGCTCAACGCATGGCCCATGTGCAGGCTGCCCGTCACGTTTGGCGGCGGGATCATGATCGTAAACGGTGGTTTCGACGATTTAACGTCGCAGGCGAAAACCCCCGACTTTTCCCATTTTTCGTATATTTTCGCTTCGGCCGCCGCCGGATTGTATGTCTTGTCGAGCGCCATGAAGGAAAACCCCTTATTTAAAAATCACTTTCGTCACTTCGTAGCCTTTTTCGCCCTTGGGCGTCGCGACCTCGACCGTGTCGCCGATCGTTTTATTGATAAGCGCGCGCGCCAAAGGCGACGTAATCGATAAAAGCCCAAGTTTTATGTCGGACTCGTCTTGGCCCACGATCTGGTAGTCGATTTCTTCCTCGCTATCGACGTCGATCAGCGTGACCGTCGCGCCGAACTTGACGACGGTGCCGCTTAACGTCGTCACATCGATGACTTCCGCGCAACTGACCTTGTACTCAAGATCCTTGATGCGGCCTTCGACGAAGCTCTGGCGTTCGCGCGCCGCGTGATACTCGGCGTTCTCCGACAAATCCCCGTGCTCGCGCGCTTCTCCGATGGCCTTGACGATGGCGTGCCGTTCGACGTTCTTGAGCTTCTTCAGCTCCTCTTCGAGACGCGCGTAACCTGTTTTCGTCATCGGTACTTTATCGGCCATAATCCCTCCGTCAAAAAAGAGCAAAAACCGCCTCCGGCGCGTCAAAATAGCGCCAAAGACGTATTTTTTAGGATTTCGTCTTAGAATAAGCCTGAATCGCCGACACTTCAAGGCTGCCCGTTTGCAGCACGGCTATGGCCTCAATCGCCGCTCGCGCGCCCGGCATCGTCGTATAATTAGGGATTCCGCGCAAAAGAGCCGTTCGCCGCAGGTTAAGGCTGTCCGAGAACGTCTGCGCCCCGCCCGCCCTCGTGTTGATGATCATCTGGACTTCGCCGTTGATGATCGCATCCTGAATATTCGGCTGGCCTTCGTAGACCTTGTTGACGCGCTTGACCGGCACGCCCGCCGTCTGAAGCGCCGCCGCCGTGCCAGAAGTCGCGATCAGATCGAACCCGAGGTTGATAAGCTGCCACGCAAGAACGATGGCCCCCGCCTTGTCGTGGTCTTTGACCGAAATAAAGCAGGTGCCCTTAAGCGGCAATCTGATCCCGGCCCCGATCTGAGCCTTGGCATACGCGCGCGCGAAGGTGTCGTCGATGCCCATGACCTCGCCGGTCGACTTCATTTCCGGACCGAGTGTGCTGTCGACACCGGGGAAGCGGCCGAACGGCATGACCGCTTCCTTCACGCAGTAGCGGTCGAGTTCGCGTTCGTCCGGCGGGAGATCCATCTCGTCGAGACGCTCTCCCACCATCACGCGGGAGGCGACCTTAGCGAGCGGCACGCCGGTCGCCTTGCTCACGAACGGCACCGTGCGCGAG
>CAYUPD010000133.1:0-2663 GCA_964446645.1 uncultured Rhodospirillaceae bacterium | reverse complement strand
GAAGGCCTTGCCGAATTCGTAGTCGATGCCCATGACCTCGCCCGTCGATTTCATCTCGGGCCCCAGCATCACGTCCACGCCCGGAAAACGCGCGAACGGAAACACCGGCGTCTTGACCGACATATGCTTGTGCTTGGCCCGCGTCGTGTCGAAATCCTTGAGCTTTTCGCCCGCCATGACTCGCGCCGCGATCTTCGCAACCGGCAGTCCTACCGCCTTCGCCACAAACGGCACCGTGCGGCTCGCGCGCGGATTGACCTCGAGGATATAGATGACTCCGTCCTTAACCGCGTATTGCACGTTCATCAATCCGACAACGCCGATCGCGCGCGCCAGAAGCTCGGACTGCCGCGTAAGCTCTTTTACGATCTCGGGCGGCAAGGAATGCGGCGGCAACGCGCACGAGCTGTCGCCCGAATGTATCCCCGCCTCTTCGATGTGCTCCATGATGCCCGCGACGAAGACGCCCTCTTCGTCGGCGACGACGTCCACGTCGATTTCGATGGCGTCCTGCAAATAATGGTCGATCAAAATCGGGCTTCCGTTCGAAACGTAGATCGCCTTCTGCATATACCGGCGCAAGCCGTCCACGTCGTACGTAATCTCCATCGCGCGCCCGCCGAGCACGTACGAAGGCCTCACGACAAGCGGATAGCCGATCTTTTCGGCCACCTTCTCGGCCTCCTGAATGGTCCGCGCCAGGCCGTTTGCCGGTTGCTTGAGCTTGAGTTTATGCAAAAGAACCTGAAAACGCTCGCGGTCCTCGGCCAAGTCGATGGCGTCGGGCGTCGTGCCTAAAATCGGAATCTTGGCGGCTTCGAGCGCGCGCGCCAGCTTTAAAGGCGTCTGCCCTCCCAACTGGACGACCACGCCCATCAACTGCCCGTTTGATTGCTCTTTGCGGATGATCTCGATCACGTCCTCGGCCGTCAGAGGCTCGAAATACAATCTGTCGGACGTGTCGTAATCGGTCGAGACGGTCTCGGGATTGCAGTTGATCATGATCGTCTCGTAGCCCGCCTCGCGCAGCGCCATCACGGCGTGCACGCAGCAGTAGTCAAACTCGATCCCCTGCCCGATGCGGTTCGGCCCGCCGCCTAAAATGACGACTTTCTTTTTATCCGTCGGCTTGGCCTCGCATTGAGGCTCGCCGGTGCCGTTGCCCTCGTAGGTCGAATAAAGATACGGCGTGTGCGAGGCGAACTCGGCCGCGCACGTGTCGATGCGCTTGAAAACCGGCACGACCCCAACCGCGCGGCGCGCCGCCGCGACTTCTTTTTCCTTGCTTCCCGCAAGCTGCGCCAGCCGCGCGTCGCTAAACCCGAGCCGTTTAAGCCCCTGCCAGCCTTCCCTGTCCTTGGGCAGGCCGTTGGCGCGGACTTCTCTCTCGACCGAGAGAATGTTCAAAATACGGTCGATAAACCAGATGTCGAACTTGCTGATCGCCGCGACCTGATCGGGCGTCATGCCGCGCCGGAGAGCCTCGGCGATCACAAGGATGCGGTCGTGCGTCGGATGCGCCAAGGCCGCGTGAATGTCCTTGATGTCGGCGTTCGCGAACGCCCGCATTTCGTTGAGGCCCGTCAGGCCGATTTCGAGCCCGCGCAGGGCCTTTTGAAGCGACTCCTCCCAGCAGCGGCCGATGGCCATGACCTCGCCGACCGATTTCATCGCCGTCGTCAGAACCGTCTCGGCTCCCGGGAATTTCTCGAACGCGAAACGCGGAATCTTCGTGACAATGTAGTCAATCGTCGGCTCGAACGACGCGGGCGTGTCGCCCGTGATGTCGTTCTTAAGCTCGTCGAGCGTATAGCCGACCGCGAGCTTCGCCGCGATCTTGGCGATGGGGAAGCCCGTCGCCTTGCTGGCCAAAGCCGACGAACGGCTCACGCGCGGGTTCATCTCGATAATGACCATGCGCCCGTCGTCGGGACTGACGGCAAACTGCACGTTCGACCCGCCCGTATCGACGCCGATTTCGCGCAACACGGCAATCGAGGCGTTGCGCATGATCTGATATTCTTTGTCCGTCAACGTCAGGGCAGGGGCGACGGTGATGCTGTCGCCCGTATGAATGCCCATCGGGTCGACGTTTTCAATCGAGCAAACGATGATGCAGTTATCCGCTTGATCGCGAACGACTTCCATCTCGTACTCTTTCCATCCAAGAACGGACTCTTCGATCAGAACTTCCGTCACAGGGCTTGCGGCAAGTCCGCTGGCCACAATCTCGGCATACTGCTCGCGATTGTACGCAATGCCGCCGCCTGTGCCGCCGAGAGTAAAGCTGGGCCGAATAATAGCAGGCAATCCAACGGCCTCTAACGCCGCCTCGCCCTCTTCGCGCGTCCGAATGACGCGGCTCTTGGGGCAAGAAAGCCCAATACGCTCCATCGCGTCGCGGAACAAAAGCCGATCTTCGGCTTTTTCAATCGCCTCGCGGCTTGCGCCGATCAGCTCAATCCCAAGCCGTTCCAGCGTTCCGTCTTTTGCCAAAGCCATAGCGGTATTCAAAGCCGTCTGTCCGCCCATGGTGGGCAACAAAGCATCCGGCTTCTCGCGCTCAAGAATCTTCGCCACAATCTCAGGCGTCACTGGCTCAATATACGTCGCATCGGCAAATTCGGGGTCGGTCATGATCGTGGCGGGATTGGAATTGACCA
>CAYUPD010000132.1:0-4514 GCA_964446645.1 uncultured Rhodospirillaceae bacterium | reverse complement strand
AATTCGTACATGGAGTCGAGCAGAACCGCTTCCATGATCGAACGCAGCCCGCGCGCCCCGGATTTGCGTGCGATTGCCTTGTTGGCTATCGCCTTCAACGCGCCGTCGTCAACCTCAAGCTTGATGTCTTCCATCTCAAATAAGCGCTGGAACTGCTTGACAAGCGCGTTCTTCGGCCGCGTCAGAATATCGATCAGCGCCGCCTCATCGAGGTCCGTCAATGTCGCCACAACCGGCAGACGCCCGATGAACTCGGGAATAAGGCCGAATTTGAGCAAATCTTCCGGCTCCGTCTCGAGCAATATATCGCCCGTCCGGCGATCCTCGGGGCCGCGCACGTCCGCGCCAAACCCGATCGAACTGCCGCGCCCGCGCGCCGAGATGATCTTCTCCAACCCCGCAAAAGCGCCGCCGCATATGAACAGGATGTTCGTCGTATCGACCTGCAAAAACTCCTGCTGCGGGTGCTTGCGCCCCCCTTGCGGCGGAACGGACGCCACCGTCCCTTCCATCAGCTTCAACAACGCCTGCTGCACGCCTTCGCCGGACACGTCGCGCGTAATCGATGGATTGTCGGACTTGCGGCTGATTTTGTCGATTTCGTCGATGTATACAATCCCGCGCTGCGCCCGCTCGACATTGTAATCGGCCGCCTGAAGCAACTTCAGGATGATGTTCTCAACGTCTTCGCCGACGTAACCCGCTTCGGTCAGCGTCGTCGCGTCCGCCATCGTAAAAGGCACATCGATAATGCGCGCCAACGTCTGCGCCAACAGCGTTTTGCCGCACCCCGTCGGCCCCACGAGCAATATGTTCGACTTGACAAGCTCCACGTCCGAACTGCGCGCCCCGTGAGCCAATCTCTTGTAATGATTGTGTACCGCAACCGACAAAACCCTCTTGGCGTGCTCTTGCCCGATCACATAGTCGTTGAGGATACCCATGATATCTTTCGGCGCGGGCACACCTTCTCTCGACTTGGCGAGAGTCGTTTTGCTTTCTTCGCGAATAATGTCCATGCACAACTCGACGCATTCATCGCAGATGAACACCGTCGGGCCCGCGATAAGCTTGCGGACTTCGTGCTGACTCTTCCCGCAGAAAGAGCAGTAAAGCGTGTTCTTGGAATCCGGGCCGGTTGGTTTTGTCATGAAACTCTCTTTATCCTGACGATGAGCATGCTCTCACTCTAAAAAACATTGGTTACCATAGCGTTAAGCCGCCTTTTTCTCCTCATCCGGGCGATCGGGCCGCTTCATCACGACTTCGTCGATCAATCCGAACTCTTTCGCCTCTTCGCTGGACATAAAATTGTCGCGCTCTACCGCCGCCGCGATCTTCTCTATCGGCTGCTTGCAATGATGCACGTATATCTCATTTAACCGCTGGCGCTGCTTGAGAATTTCGCGCGCTTGTATCTCAATATCCGTCGCCTGCCCTTGCGCGCCTCCGGACGGCTGGTGAATCATAATCCGGCTATGCGGCAGCGCAAAGCGCTTGCCTGCCTCTCCCGCCGTCAGCAACAACGACCCCATCGAGCAGGCTTGCCCTATGCAGACCGTCGATACCGGAGATTTGATGTACTGCATCGTGTCGTATATCGCCAAGCCCGACGTTACGATCCCTCCGGGCGAATTGATATAAAGAGATATTTCCTTGGACGGATTTTCCGACTCCAAGAACAAAAGCTGCGCGCAGATAAGGCTCGACACGTTGTCGTTGACTTCCCCCGCCAGAAAAATGATGCGCTCCTTCAGCAGGCGCGAATATATGTCGAACGAACGCTCGCCTCGCGAGGTTTGCTCAATCACCATCGGGACAAGCATATTGTTATACGTTTCAAGAGGATGGCGTTCAATAACCGGCATCGGCGATTTCTCCTGTCAGAAAACGGCGTCTATAGATTCTATCCAGCGGATGCCCGACTCTAGCCCATAAAACCCGGCGGGCGCAAGAGAGCGTTAACCGAGAAAATATCATGCCTATATAAGCTTTTTCGCGGCAAGTTCGTCTTTGACATAGGCATAGTAGATCGGCGCGGCGACAACCCCGGAAATGCCAAAGGCCGCATCCATCACCAGCATCGCGATCAAAAGCTCCCACGCATGCGCGCTGATTCTGGTCCCGATAATGTGCGCGTTGACGAAATATTCCAGCTTGTGAATCGCTATCAGGAACACCAGCGCCGCGATAGCCGCTATCGGCGCGACGCCCAAGGCGATAATGAAGATGATCGTGTTCGAGATAATGTTCCCGATAATCGGCATAAGGCCGACGATAAACGTCACGACGATCATCGTCTTAACAAGCGGCAGATGATACCCGAGCATCGGCATCACGAGGGCCAAAAATATCCCCGTCAAAATCGTATTAAGCGCCGATATCCTGATTTGCGAAAAAACAATCCGGCGAAACGCCAGACTCAGGTATACACCGCGCGCTTCAAGCGCTTTCGTAAACGGCTTTTCGCTCGCCCCATCCTTCGCATCCAACGCCGCTAATCCCCCTATGATCATCCCAAAAAGAATGTAGAGGAAAAACATTCCCGTTCCTCTTCCCACGGCGCTTAGATACTTCGCATTCCCGATCAACGCCTCGTGAACCTGCTGCTGCCAACCTTCTATATTAGACGGCAGGTACTGTTTGCCCCATTCGGGCACAAAACTGCTGGCCATGCTCACAATCCCCGCGATGTGATTGATGAGGCCGACGACGCTTTCTGTGTCGCCGTTGATAAACGATACCAACCGGATGCATCCGATCGAAAACAACGCGATGACGACCGACGCAATAACAAGAAGCAGCAAAATCTTCGCCGCATGCGGAAGGACGCCTATCCGGCACAGACTCCTCGATCCGAATATGATGATGTTGTAGACCAAGAGCCCCGCCAGCAGCGCGGGCAACAACCCAAGCGGCAAGATGGCGATTAAACTCGCCCCCATAAGGATTTGCGAAATAACGGAAATTCTGTCGAGCTTTTGTTCGGTCATTTCTCGATCCTGCCAGATATTCGCGAAGTTGGCTAGAGCGACAAAATCCTTCATTTTAGGATTTTATTAGGCTTTTTATGCCCTACTATCGACCCTTCCCTTTCCCTCAACCAGCCAAGGGTTTCTCCTATGCTCGATACCATCGTCTGGTCCTTCTCCACCGTCATGCTTGTCCTGACCGTTACCCTTCATTATCAAGTCATGGCTGTCACTTCCGATAAAGTCATTCCGTGGACGCAAAAACGCATCAAGTCGCGCCGCGTCATGGCCTATGGCATCGCTTGCCTTCTCTTCGGCCATATACTTGAAATATGGCTGTATGCTTTGGCCATCAAACTCACGGTTTTCAACCCCGCGCTTGGTTCCGTTCAGGGCGAATTCACCAATGCATGGAGTGACTTCCTTTACCTCTCGACCATCAGCTACACGACTCTGGGCGATAACAGCATCCACTTGACGGGCCCGGCTCGCGCGCTTGCCGCAAGCGAATCCCTCGTCGGCCTGATGATGATCCTTTGGTCGGCGTCCTTCTCTTACCTGAAAATGAAGAGCATCTGGGAAAGACGCAAAGAACGCAGGGATAAGGCTTAAGCTTTACTTCTTCTTCTCGGCAAAAAGCTTCTCTAGCTCTCCGGGCAAAGCGTAGGCCCATGCGCTAACGGTGCCTGCCCCAAGGCATATCACGAAATCCCCGTTCTTGGCCGTCTTGGCGATCATCGACGCCAATTCTTTCGGATCCGCCAAAGCTGAAACGTCCCGATGCCCGTGCGCGCGCAGTCCTTCGACCAAAGCGTCGCGGCTCGCCCCCTCAATCGGCTTTTCTCCCGCCGGGTGTACGTCGGCGACAATCACCGAGTCCGCATCGCCAAACGCCGTACAAAACTCGTTAAACAGGCTCGCCAAGCGCGTATACCTGTGCGGTTGCATGACGGCGATAATCCTGCCCTTCTCTCCCTTGGCCTGCAACGCCGCCTTAAGCGTCGTCGAAATCTCGACTGGATGATGGCCGTAATCGTCGATAATCGTAATCCCGTTCACTACGCCGGTGCGCGTAAAACGACGCTTCACGCTTTCGAATTTCTTCAATGCCGCGCGCAGCGCATCGTCTTTTATGCCGAGAGTCGCTCCGGCTGCAATCGCCGCCAGAGAATTTTGGACGTTGTGCCGCCCTATAACCGACAGCGAAAATCCCTCGATCGTGCGCGAAGCGTTCTTTTTGCGATCCGAAACCACGACATCGAACGTCGTTCCGCTTGTGCTCGGCTCGACGTTCACGGCGCGCACGTCGGCCTGCGGCGAGAAACCATACGTCACGATCTTGCGGTCCTGCACGCGCGCGCCGAGCGCCTGCACCTCGGGATGATCCGCGCACAAAACGGCAAATCCGTAGAACGGGACATTCTGCACAAACGTCTCGTAGGCGCGGCGCACGGAATCGAAATCGTGGTAGTGATCCATGTGCTCGGGGTCCATGTTGGTCACAACCGCCACCGTCGCCGGAAGCCTCGTGAAACTGCCGTC
>CAYUPD010000131.1:0-4534 GCA_964446645.1 uncultured Rhodospirillaceae bacterium | reverse complement strand
GCGCTCGGGCAGGCCATGCTGAACGCCGCCCAGCAGGCCGTCTTCGACGCTTCCGAATCCGACTTCGAGCTTGCGCCGCGCGATACCGCCGCCGTCGGCGGCGCGGATGCCGCCGCCAGAGCCGCCATCGCGGACGGCGCGCACCTTATCATCGGGCCCTTGTTCGCCTCGAACGTTCCGGCCGTCAGGCAAATCGCCCAAGCCAACGGCCTTATGATGCTGCCGCTCTCGACCGACATGTCGCTCGCCTCGCGCGGCGTCTACGTCATGGGATTGGCTCCCGGCGCGCAGGTCGAACGCGTCGTGTCGTTCGTTCTTTCGCGCGGCTCGCGCGATTTTGCCGCGCTCATTCCTTCCACGCCTTACGGCAATCTGGTCGGTTCTATCTTCCGCAAGGCCGTCACGCAGGGCGGAGGCCATATCGTCGCTATCGAATATTACGACGCCTCCAATCTCGCGGCCAAGGTCAAATCTTTGGGCGAACGGCGCGAGCGCATCGCCGCCTTGTTCGTCCCGGAAAGCGGCAAGAATTTGAAACCCGTCGCCGATCAGTTGTCGGCGGCCGGGTTTAATGCGAACGAAACGAAGTTCCTCGGCACCGGCTTGTGGGACATGCCCGATTTCGGGCGCAACAATCCGCTCTTCGTAGGCGGCCTGTACGCCGCGCCGGACACGAGCCTGCGCAAGAACTTTATCGCGAATTACGCCTCGGCCTATAACCAAGAGCCGCCGCGCCTCGCGACGCTGGCTTACGACGCGACGGCTTTGGCCGCCGTTCTGGCCAAACGCGGCGGCCGCTACGATGAGACGGCTTTGACCAACCCCAACGGATTTGCGGGTCTCGACGGCATTTTCCGCCTTACGCTTTCGGGCGCGGTCGAGCGCGCTCTGGCCGTCAACGAGGTGACCGAAAGCGGCGCGGATGTCGTCGATTCCGCTCCGACGACGTTCGTTTCGCCAAGGCGGTAGAAATTTTTTAGGGCCGACTCCTGTCAAGGATTTTGCTTTTGCGGCCGTGAGCCGAACGCTCTGCCGCGGCTATCCGTAACGCGATGCTTTCGCTATTATTTTGGCTTCCAAAAATGGATAACGTTTTCTTAACCCGAAAATTGCTTTATCTTTTACTTTCATGGAGTTGCTTTGAGATTCAGCAACTTTTAACGCTAACTGGGGTACAATGGCGGCATAAATGAAGAGGCATTTTTATGTCAGGCGTCACGTCAAAAGATATTGAAGGCATTGTCGGTCCCGATACCGGCGTCGCGGGCCATGTCGCCGGATTGGGCGTTCATTACGATATCAGCAAAACCGATCCGAAAGTGTCGGGCCAGAACGTCGAGGTCGCGCTTAATCTCAACGAAAAAAGTTTGCAACGCGCCGAGAAAAACACCGGCGTGACTCGTACGCCCAAACCCGGCGCTCATAAACCCGCGGCGGCTATGTCGGCGGCTTCCAAGAAAGGCGAAAAAGCCGACGACGCTTATGCCGGTATGTTCGATAAAAGGCGGCTTTCGTCCCGCGTCGGCATGAGCGCGCGGCCCAATTACCGCGCCGCCATGACGACCCCGGGCGTGGGGCCTTTGGCCCGCGTGAAAAACCGCCGGATGTACCAGCTCCGCAGGGCCTTCGACCAGATCGCGGCTCATAAGAACAAGACGGCTCTCGTCAAAACCGAGAATTTGCCGCAGGAAGCCTTGAAAAAAATCGTCATGGCCGCCATCCAGAAAGGCGAGACCATGACTCCTGTCGGCTCTCTGTCGCGCGCCATGAAATTGGCGGGCATCAAGCCTAAGAACGCGCTCGAAAAACAGACTCAAAAGAAACGGCAGTGGGCGCTGTTCGTCGATCCTAATCTTATTCCCACCGGCTGGGCGATGGATTAGGGCGCGTCATCAATTAAACAATCTTGGGCTTCCTTCTACGCCCTGCGGGCTTCGGAGGACGGGGCAAAACGTACTTTTTCAAAATTTTGCCATGTGCCGCGCGGACGCACGGCGCTGGACTCCGGCTTTCGCCGCAGTGACGGCTGTTTTTTACTTCCTTGATCTTTATAGACCAATGAGGCCGCGCCTTAGCTGAGATATTCCAGGACGGCGTTGAGACGCTGAAGCCCTGCGGGCGTCGCCTTCAGGGCTTTTTTGTCGCGCGCGATCAGGCCTTCTTTTTCAAGCCGCGCCAGCTTTTTCGACGGCAGAAACGTCAGCAGCGACTCCGGGAATTTTTTGCTCCATTTGGCGATGTCGATTCCTTCGGCAAGCCGCAGCCCCATCAGCAGCGCCTCGCGCATCGCCGTCGCGTTATCGAGCGTCTCGTCCTTCTCGACGCCGTTCCCCATTTGGCCGACTTCTCTGAGCCATTCCGCAGGCGCGCGGCGGTTCTCCGTCGCGTGGCGCTTGCTATTTTTTACAAAACGCCCGTGCGCGCCGGGGCCGATGCCGATGTAATCGTCGTAATGCCAATACGCGAGGTTGTGGCGGCTCTCGTGCCCTTTGCGCGCGTGATTGGATATCTCGTAAAGCGGCATTCCGGCCGCCGCCGTCATGTTTTGCGTCGTCTCGTACATCGTGACGCCGTCGTCTTCGGAAACGGTCAGTTTTTCTCCCTGCTTGGCGCGGGCGTAAAACTTCGAGCGCGGCTCGATCGTCAATTGATAAAGCGATAAATGCCCTTTCGCGAGGGACAGCGCTTGGCGAAGCTCTTGCCGCCATTTGTCCGGAGTCTGGCCCACATAGCCGTAGATCATGTCGAACGAAAAACGCGCAAAGTGCCTTTGCGCGATGTCGATGGCGCTCCGGGCTTCGGCGGCGCTGTGGGCGCGGCCGAGAAACTCCAGCGCGTCGTCGTTAAGCGACTGGACGCCCAGCGACAGGCGGTTAACCCCCGCCTTTTTGAAATCCGCGAATTTGGTCGACTCGGACGACGACGGATTGGCCTCAAGCGTGATCTCGGCGTCTTTTTCGAAATGGCCCAAAAGGGCGAGGTCGTCCAGCACCGACGCGACCGTACGCGCCTCCATCAACGAAGGCGTTCCTCCGCCGAAGTACACCGACGCGATCCGACGCGCCGACAGCAATCCTGCGTAATGCTCAATCTCACGCCGATAGGCGCGCCGCCAGACGTCCTGATCCGGCGAGCCGGGGCGCGAGTTGAAGTCGCAGTAGGGGCACTTCGATACGCAAAACGGCCAATGGATATAAACGGCGAGCATTATTGCGGCCGCATCAGGCGCTCGACGTAACGCGCGAGCATATCGATTTCGAAATTGACGCCGCCGCCTATCGAAAGCTCGCTGAGCGTCGTTTCTTCCTGCGTGTGGGGGATGATATTGATCGTAAATTGCGCGTGATCGACTTCGTTCACCGTCAGCGAGACGCCGTCGAGCGCTACCGAGCCTTTAGGCGCCAGAAACCGCGCCAGCTCGTGCGGCGCCTCAAAACGCAAGGTCAGACTGTCGCCGGCGCGCTCTTTCGCGACCAAAAAGGCGACTCCGTCCACGTGCCCCGTGACGATGTGCCCTCCTAGAGAGTCGCTAAGCCGCAGCGCCGGCTCGAGGTTGAGGCGCGTCCCGGCCTCCCATTTTAACGCCGTCGTCTTGCTTAAGGTTTCGGCCGATACCTGTACCTGAAACGAACCGAACGTTTTCGCCACGACCGTCAGGCATATGCCCGAACATGCAATCGACGCGCCGACGGACAGGTCGAAAAGAGACAATTTTTTGGGCTTGATTTTGATCGTCCAGTCGCCGGTTTTCTCTATCCCGGCGACCGTGCCTATATCCTTGACCAATCCTGTGAACATGCGGGACTTTCCTTGGCCACGACTCCTCGGGATGAGGGATGGCTTATGCCGGTTCTTTTTTCAGCGTATCGACGAATTCTTCAAAATCTCCCGGCGAACGGAAATCCTTGTACACCGAGGCATACCGAACGTACGCGACATGGTCGAGCTTGCGCAAGGCTTCCATCACGTGATCGCCGATCTTCGCGGCGTCGATTTCGCCTTCCCCAAGCAACTCAAGCTGCCGGACGACGCTGTTCGTGACTTGCTCGATCCTGTCTTCGTCAACCGGGCGCTTGCGCAGCGCAATCCGCATCGAACGCAACAATTTCTCGCGGTCAAAGGGCTCTTTCTCCCCGTCGCGCTTGACGACCGTCATCTCGCGCAGCTGAACACGCTCAAACGTCGTAAAACGCGCGTCGCACTTGACGCAAAACCGCCGCCGCCGGATCGCCGCGTTGTCTTCAGTCGGACGGCTGTCTTTCACCTGCGTGTCGTCCGCTCCGCAAAAGGGGCAGCGCATGGGATTGCCTATATATAGTGGTTCCGCTTGCGTGAGACTATAAACGGACAACCCCGTCTAATCAACCGCCATTCATTTTCAAGCACTTAGATAGAGTTAATCCCCTCCTTCTTTGCTGCACAGCAGTAGTTGCGGACGCTTAGACACGGCAGGGAGTTAGGCGCGTTTACTATAAAAAATTTATGCGGCGCGTCATTGCGTAAAAATTTTTGGCTATTCCATAAAAAACCCCAC
>CAYUPD010000130.1:0-4548 GCA_964446645.1 uncultured Rhodospirillaceae bacterium | reverse complement strand
TCTCCCGCGTCCTACCCATTTTGGATATCTGGTTAAAATTTGACAAGAATACTTTCGTTTTCTAGCTTCCCCGGATTAGACCAAGTCCAGCAAGCGAACGGCGAGGCGCAGAGCGAGTGAGGTCAGACGGCTTGGCGGTTTTCACGGGCCCGATGGTATTGAACAGGTTCTTATTTCTTTTTGGTTTTTAAATGTTTTCTCCTTCCGGAAATTACAACGCCTCCTCCGCAACAATGGCGGTGGGAAAGCTCTCGAGAGAAATCTTCCACGCGTGCTTCTATGCTCCCCTTGTCCCCGACGTTCATAGCGGCCGTCATTACGAAACGGTCGCCCTCGGATATGCGGAGGCTGTCGAGAAAATCCGCGGTAAGTACGCACCGTCCATATTCCGGGTCGCCAAAAAAATAGAGGCCGCTTCCGACCCTAAATGGGTGAACGACCCCATCATCCTGAATCTCTGGCACAACGTTGCCGAACGCTGCGTCAAACCCTTGAGCGAACACTCCACTAAAAAAGTCGGCGCCCTCATTCTCTCCTCCGACGGCGAACTTTTGGCTTTCGGCACCAATCAAGTCCCCAACGGTATCGCTAAGCTCGGCGCGCATTACGTCACCAAAGAACGCAAAAAATACATCGTCTGCGCCGAAAGAATCGCCCTCGGCTGGCTGCTCGACGTTAACGCTCCCAACAGGCCCGAGGAAGAACAGTCCCTCGGACAAACGGAATTCGATGTCATTCAATTCGGGGACGATATCGTGTCGGCGGGCCTGAAAAGCGGAAAACTAAAAGATTGTTTCCTTTTGACGACGGCATCGCCCTGCGAAATCTGCGCCGAGATCATCGCGCCGCTGAAGCCTTTGGGCGTGTTCGTCGGAAACGGCGGCGTCGGTTTCTCCAGACCGGAGGGCGCGGCTATTCTTGGACAAGCCGGAATCAAATGTCGCTCGCTTCCGGCTATCAAGTGCGTGTGAGGCAGTGAGAGGGTTTGTCAGGTCAAAGCATCAAGGGTTAGGTCAATGAAAATATTCGTTCCAAGCTATCGTCAGATTATTCCAGCCAAGCATTCGTGGATGTTCACCAAGTGGATGGTCGAAGTTTCCGAAAGCGATTTGCGCAACTACGTCATTCCCCATTGGAAAAAAATCGATACCTCGAAGGACATCCATGAGGTCAACAGGCTTTTTAAAATGAGCCTCGAAGACGTTTGCGGCTGCAAGCTCGAACGCGGAACACTCGACCCCTTTATCCGCCGCGACGCCTTGACCATCCATGCCGGCGCTTCGAGCGGAAACGAAAGCTTTGCCCCCGCCTTTTTGAAAACCGCTTTCACAACCGGCTTCCTGACGGCAAAATACGGCTGGAATCTCACCTACGGCGGCGGCAACACCGGCGGCATGGGCGAAGCCGCTAGGGGCTTCTATGCCGGAATTAACGCATTCGGACGCCATGAAGATCAATATTCCGTCCAAGTCATCCCTGCCGATTTCGTATTGTCCGTTCAAAGCCTGAACGGCCTCCGCCCCAATAACGAAGGACTCTGCTCGACGACCGACGCCGCGCTCGTCATGCCGGACTTCATGACGCGCCGCTATATTTTGGACCACCGTTGCGTTGCCGCCATCACCTGCCCCGGAAGCCTCGGAAGCTTGGACGAATGGAGCGATATTGCCGTCGCTATTAAAACAGGGCTAAGCACGGTCAAGCTGTACACGCTTAATCCCTATATCGAGCAACTCGGATGCCGCTTTTACGATCCCTTGAAGCAGCAGATCGAAAACTCCATCAAGTGCGGGCTTCAGAAACCCGATATTTACGATTATCTCAAGTTTATGGAGACACCGGAAGACGCTCATAAACACCTGATGACGGAACAGGGCAAAACAAGAGCGACGCCGGAACAAAAATACCGCGCGCGCAAGCAGAGATTCGGCTTCACGCCCGGCGTCGCACGGGCCGTCCCGGTTTAACGGCGCGTTTATTTTTGGGCTTTTTTGACCACCTTATACATCGGGCAGCTCGGCACGTGCGCGCCCGGCAGTATCCCAAGGCTCATCAGAAATTCGTTCACGATCTCGCCGCCCGTGAACGTGAACGTCTCGCCGAAGAGCTTGATCCATCTTTCTTTGCCGCGCGGGCGGTGCGCCGCAAGCCAGCCCGCAAAGCCGCCGTGCGTCGCGCGCATGCCTTTTATAATGTTTGCGTTCTCTATGATCGCTTCGATCTTGCGCCGGTTGCGGATGATCGAAGCGTCCCCCAGCAACCGTTCAACGTCCTTTTCTCCATACGCCGCGACTTTCGAAACGCTGAAACGATCGAACGCCTTGTTGAGCGCCTTCCTCTTCTTCACCACAAGCTCCCACGACAGGCCCGCCTGCATGATCTCGAGGCAAAAACGCTCGAACAGCACGCGCTCGTCCGTTGCCGGAAAGCCGTATTCCTTGTCGTGATACGGCGCGTGGAGCGGATTCTCCTTCGCCAATTTGCAGTACCATAAAGGCATCGTCGTTCAAAAATAACGTTTCCCCAACCTCACCGCGACGTTCACCAACCCTATCAGCACCGGAACCTCCACCAGCGGCCCTATCACCGCCGCAAAAGCCTCCGGAGACGCAAGCCCGAAGGCCGCTATCGCCACCGCTATCGCCAACTCGAAGTTGTTGCTCGCCGCCGTAAACGCCGCAGCCGCCGTTTTTCCATACGTCGCGCCGAGCGCCTTCCCCATCGCAAAACTCACAAAAAACATCACCACAAAGTATATCGTCAACGGCACCGCTATCCGCACAACATCCAACGGAAGCTTCGTCACCATCTCTCCCTTGAACGAAAACATCGCGACAATCGTGAACAACAGCGCCACGAGCGTCATCGGGTTGATCTTGGGAAGATATTTTTGCTCGAACCATTCGCGCCCCTTCGCTCGCATCAAAACCTTGCGCGAGACGTACCCTCCGAAAAACGGTATCCCGAGATAGATAAACACGCTTTCCGCAATCGTCCGGAAGCTAACCTCTACCACCTTGCCTTCCAGCCCCACAAACGGCGGCAGGACGGTAAGGAAAAACCACGCGTAAACGCTGAAAAACAAAAGCTGGAACACGCTGTTGAACGCAACCAGCGCCGCCGCGTATTGGTTGTCCCCCTTCGCGAGCTGATTCCACACGATCACCATCGCGATGCACCGGGCAAGGCCTATCAAGATCAGCCCCGTCATGTACTCGGGCTGGTCATGCAAAAACACGACCGCCAGCGCAAACATCAAAAACGGGCCGACGATCCAGTTTTGCACCAAGGAGAGAAGAAGGATTTTCCAATCCTTGAATACTAACGGAAGCTCTTCGTACCTCACGCGCGCCAACGGCGGATACATCATCAGAATAAGACCTATCGCAATCGGTATATTCGTCGTCCCCACCGACAGCCCGTTCATAAACGCGGGCAGCCCCGCAAAGTTCGCTCCGAGCGCGACTCCAACGCCCATCGCCAAAAATATCCACAACGTCAAATACCGATCCAAAAACGATAGTCTTGCGGTTTCCTGAGCCATGACAAAGCGCCCTCTTATGTGATTCAGTCCCTTGTTTTACTATATACTCCGCTCGCCGTTAACCTTTTTTGTGTCGCTCGGCTTATTGCTTTTATTCAATAAAACCGCAGCTTTCCTTCATGAAACTACTATAAAGCTTGCTTTTCCGCTTTTGTTTTTCTAGAAGAGGGCCTCGTTTTTAAGATTTAGCCTCAATTAAGCAAGCTTGAGGCGAAAATCGCGGTTTTTCCGATTTTTGCGCGCAGCGTACTTTAAACGTACGTGAGCAGCAAAAATCGGAAAAACTACGGTTTGCAGCCCAAGATCGCTCAATTGGAAAGATATGAAGATGAAAGAAAATACACACCCCGACTACCACGATATCACCGTCGTCATGACCGACGGCACCGAATTCGTCACCCGCAGCACGTACGGCCAAAAAGACGCGCGCCTCATTTTGGACATCGATCCGAAAGTGCACCCCGCTTGGACCGGCATGCATCACATGGTTGACCGCGGCGGCCAGCTCGACAAGTTTAACCGCCGCTTCGCCGGACTCTCGACCAAGAAGAGCGCCGCCGCCAAGCCCGAAGAGCCAGCCGAAAAGATCAAGCTCACCACCACGGCTTCGTCCGCAGGCAAGAAGAGCAAGAAAGAGCCCGAGGCCAAGAAGGCTTAAGTTTTTTCAAAAATTAAAAAACCAGCGCCTCGAAAGAGCGCTGGTTTTTTTATACGCGACACACAACTCACCTGCGCCGCAGACGCGACGCCCTGGATGCCGGCTTTCGCCGGCATGACAATGGCCTATTCGACGAAGGGCTTCTTCGTGAAGTTATGGTGCGCTTCGATATACCGCACCGTCCCCGTGCTCGACCGCATCACCACCGTGTGCGTCTCGGCTCCGCCCACAAAACGGCGCACGCCCTTCAGCATCGCTCCGTTCGTCACGCCCGTCGCCGAAAACATCACGTCCCCGTGCGCCAGATCGTTCATCTCGTACTTGCGGTCAAGATTCTTGATCCCCG
>CAYUPD010000129.1:0-4562 GCA_964446645.1 uncultured Rhodospirillaceae bacterium | reverse complement strand
TAATGACAGTCGCCCCGGATGTCGAGGTGCGCTCGACCAAAATGCTCTTCGGCGTCGCGTCCTGCCCGTAGACCTGTCTATCCCACGATTCCTTCGGCGTGATGACGGAGCCTTCGAGCGATACTCCGGCAAACAAGCCTTGGGAACGCGCAAAGGCGTACATATCGGCTTTCATGCCGATGCCTGTTGCCGCGTTGACACCCTGCCCCAACTCGCCGACGGCAAGCCCGGCGTCGCCGCCCAAAGTGACCTGACGGCTCATGATCGCGTTGACGCCCTTTTGGGTCATGACGACGATAACGAGCTCCGACGACTGCCCGCCGAACTGAAGGCCCCAGCTAAGGCCGCCGATCGTATAGAACGCGGGCGGACTCCACTTGCCGTCCTCGCCGCGGACGAGCATGACTCCGTTACCGCCGCGGCCACCGAAGAAAAAGGCGGCGCGGATAAGGTTCGGAACGACGATGATCGCCTTGGCGCGTGTGGCAAGGCTCACAAGGCCCGGATACTGGCTGTCGCCCATCATGCTCTGAAAGGCGATGCGCGAGCGATCGACCAACTGCTCGGGCTCGTTGCCCAACTCGCCGGAGCTGCGGCAGCTTGCCAAGCCAAGAAAAGCCGTAAAAACAAGGAGTATTTGTGCTTTGGTCGGACGCATGAAATCCCTTCCCTTTCGAACGCCCTCTTTTTGCATATTTTAACCTTAAATAAAAGACGTTTATGGCAGGAGCGCTTCAAAAAAATTTATAGATTTAAAAGCCGGGTTTCGAAGCGTTTTTCGCCGATTTTTACGCTTCAAGAACGCGCTTCCAAATCTTTTTCGCATGGCGAATGTAAAAGCGCTCGTCGAAGCAAGCGTTGACGGCTTTTGGCGTCAAGCGCTCGGCGATCTTCGGATCGGACAAAATTTTATCCTTGAACCGGACTTTTTTGCCTTTTTGCAGATCGTCCCAGACGTCCATCGCGTTTTTCTGGACCAAGCGATAAGCGTCCTCGCGGCTGGCACCGGCTTGCGTCAGAGCCAACAGCACGCGCTGCGAGAAATGAAGCCCGCCTAAGGCGTCGAGGTTCTCACGGATGCGCTCGCGGTAAATCGTCATGCCGTCGATTAGCCCCGCCATGCGCGCCAGCGCGAAATCAAGGGCGATTGTGGCGTCGGGGGCAAACACGCGCTCGACGGACGAATGAGAGATGTCGCGCTCGTGCCAGAGCGCGACGTTTTCGAGCGCCGGGGTCACCGCCGCGCGCACGATGCGCGCAAGGCCCGTCAAATTCTCGGCCAGAACGGGGTTGCGCTTGTGAGGCATCGCGCTCGAACCCTTCTGCCCCTTGGCGAAAGGTTCTTCGGCCTCGCGCACTTCGCTGCGCTGCAAGTGGCGCATTTCAATGGCGAAGTTTTCGACGGACGCCGCGATGACGCCGAGCGTCGCGAAAAACATCGCATGCCTGTCGCGCGGAATGATCTGGGTCGAGATCGGCTCGACCGAAAGCCCGAGTTTCTTGGCCACATGGGCCTCGACCGCGGGATCGACCGTCGCAAACGTGCCGACGGGCCCCGAAATGGCGCACGTCGCGATATCCTGCCGCGCGGCGATAAGCCGCTTTTTGGCCCGGGCGAAGGCCGCGTAATGGGTCGCGAGCTTAAGGCCGAAGCTCGTCGGCTCGGCATGAATGCCGTGGCTGCGGCCTATGGCCACAACGTCGAGATTTTTCTCTATCTTTTTGCGCAGAGCCTCAAGAACACCGTCTAACCCTTTGATAAGAATGTCCGTCGCCTGCGTCAGTTGAACGGCAAAGGCCGTATCCAAAACGTCGCTTGAGGTCATTCCCTGATGCACGAAGCGGGCGTCCGGGCCGATGTGCTCGGCAAGGTTCGTCAAAAAGGCCAGCACGTCGTGGCGGGTTACCTTTTCGATCTCATCAATGCGCGCAATGTCCCATTTTCCCTTCTTCCGGATATTTTTCGCGGCGGCGGCCGGAATAACGCCGATGTTTGCCAAAGCTTCGCAGGCGTAAGATTCGATATCGAACCAGATGCGGAAACGGTTTTCGGCCGTCCAGATTGCGGTCATTTCGGGGCGGGAGTAGCGCGGAATCATTGGGAATCCTTATGGTTAAAAAAGAAATATCTTATCTCGATAATTACTAGCATCATTCGGAAGGTAAGCCTAGATTATTGTACGTTTACCAAGGGAAAACGGGAGAAAAGTCATGAAAAACCTCTTTGGAATTTTGTTGGCCGTTTGTTTGTTAACGGCCCTGCCCGCATCGGCGGGGAATCTGACGTTCGAAGGAAACCAGCCGGTCTGGCATTCGGCAAAATGCGTAAGGCCAACGCCGCCCGAATCGATTATAAATGCCGATCCCGAAACGGCGGGCAACGATATGAACGCGCGGATTTCGGCCTATAACGCCTATGCCCGGAAAGCTCAGGATTACATGAACTGCTTAAGCCTCGAAGCCGCCGAAGACCAAAAGAACGTGAGCCGCGCGATTGCCGACACGGCGCAGGCCGAAATCGCTTCTATGGCAACCGAGGCCGAGAAAGTCGCCGCTCCTTTGCGCGGTCCGAAGAAATAACGAGCAGAGGTTTTATGCCCGGCAAGCTTACCCTAGCCCTAGCTCAGCTTAATCCCACGGTCGGAGACATTTCCGGAAACAGCGCCAAGTTACGCGAGGCTCGCGAGTGCGCGGCGGAAATGGGCGCGGATTTGCTGATAACGTCCGAGCTTTATCTTTCGGGCTATCCGACGGAAGACCTTGTCTTAAAACCAAGCTTTCAAAACAGCATACACACAGCCGTCGAACGGCTCGCGCAGGATACGGCGGACGGTGGCCCCGCCGTCTTGCTTGGCGTTCCGTGGGCCGAAAGCGGCAAGCTTTACAATGCCGTTTTGCTTCTGGAAAAAGGCAAGATCGCCGGAAAGACTTTTAAATTCGATCTGCCGAATTACGGCCCCTTCGACGAAAAGCGCCTTTTCTGCGCCGCGCGGCCGCCCAAGCCCATCTCTTTCAAGGGAACGAAGCTCGGCGTCATGATCTGCGAGGACATGTGGACGAACACCTGTGCCGTGCACCTTAAGCGCAACGGGGCAAAGGTCCTGATCGTCCCGAACGGCAGTCCTTTCGAGACGGGCAAGACCGAGACGCGGGCCAAGCTCGCCGCCCTGCGCGTCAAAGAAACGGGACTGCCCCTCGTCTACGTAAACCAGATGGGCGGACAGGACGAGCTTGTTTTCGACGGCACATCGTTCGCCCTCAACGCCAAGGGAAAGCCCTTGCTTACCCTCCCCTCATGGGAAGAAAAAATCGATATCGTTCAGCTGGATAAGAGCGGTCTTTCAACCGAAAGTTCGGGCGCCGAGGCGCTCGATCCGACGGCCTCTATCTACTACGCCCTCATGACGGGCCTTCGCGATTATGTGAACAAAAGCGGTTTTCCGGGTGTCGTTTTGGGGCTCTCGGGAGGCGTCGATAGCTCGCTGGTTGCGGCAATCGCCGCCGACGCATTGGGGGCGGATCGCGTTTGGGGCATCATGCTTCCCTCTCCTTACACGTCCGCCGAAAGCACGGAAGACGCCGCAGAGTTGGCCAAGGTTCTTGGATGCAGGCTCGACACGCTTTCGATTAGCGAGGTTATGAAGACGTTCGACGCAACGCTGGCTCCCGTTCTTAAAGACAGCCTTAAGGGCGTGCCGCAAGAGAATATTCAGGCGCGAAGCCGTGGATTGCTTCTCATGGCTTTGTCGAACGCCGCCGGACCTATGGTTTTATCGACCGGCAACAAATCGGAGCTTTCGGTCGGCTACGCCACGCTGTACGGCGACATGTGCGGCGGCTTCGCCGTGCTGAAAGATGTCTATAAAACTCAAGTCTACAAACTCGCGCGGTGGCGCAACGCGCACAAACCAGAGTCCGCGATGGGGCCCGATGGAGCGATTTTCACCGAGCGCGTTTTGACCAAAGCCCCGACGGCCGAGCTTCGCCCCGATCAGAAAGATCAGGACAGCCTTCCGCCTTATGACGTTCTCGACGGAATTCTGGAATGCCTGATCGAGGAAGATATGGGCATGCACGATATCGTTAAAAAAGGCTTCGATCCGGCGACGATTGCGAAAGTCTGGACGATGCTGGACAAGGCCGAATACAAAAGGCGGCAGGCGCCGCCGGGGGTCAAGATCACGCGGCGGAATCTGGGCCGCGACCGGCGCTATCCGATTATCAATAAATACCGGGAACGCTCGACGCTGCGGTGAGTTTTGCCTTCAGACCGCGATCGTTTCGCTTTGAAGCGTAAAAGCTTCAAAGCGAAGCGTGAATCGCCGGTCTTAAAATATAAAAGACCGCGATCGTTTCGCTTTGAAGCGTAAAGGCTTCAAAACGAAGCGTGAATCGCTGGTCTTACATAAAGTTAGAGCGGAATTTTTCAACATTCCCGATTCAATGTTAAAAAATTCCGCTCTAGGGTAGCAATTTGGGGCCGTTTATGGCAAACCCCTTTCTCCGAGGACCCGTAGTTCAACTGGATAGAGCGTTGCCCTCCGAAGGCAAAGGTTGCGAGT
>CAYUPD010000128.1:0-4625 GCA_964446645.1 uncultured Rhodospirillaceae bacterium | reverse complement strand
AACCGGATTGCCCGGAAATCCTTTCAGGAATGGAACGGACTCGGCGGCTGTATACAATTTTGTTCGCAATAATCCAAACCTGACGGGAGCGGAAATCATACAAAAAAGCAACATCGTTGGAAAAACCGTACGAACAGCGCTTCACCGCATGAAGAAAAATTACAAGATTGCCGTTGTCGAAGACGGGAAATGGAGGCTGGTTTAGGAAGTTTCGAGGAGCTAGTTTAACGGAAAAACGCTTGCTGTACCGATCCAAACTGTGCCAACGGAGAGGAACCGGAACTAGCGGCAAGAAAATTAGGTTCGACTCCTAATCTCCTCACCACCTTGGGGCGTATGGCGGAATGGTAGACGCAGCGATCCTTAAAATCGTAGCCGAACAGCATGTGAGTTCAAATCTCACTACGCCCACCATCTATTTTGGAGACTACCATAACCCTTTGATTTCATGCAACGATTCAAAATTGTTTCATTACAACACTATGATTTTATTTATTGTTTATAAGTTAGTCTTCTGTTTTGTGTCCCTTTTATAGCCGCAGCTGTTCTGGCCATATCGTTTGTTTTTCTGTTTTTGTATCGAAAGTCAAACTCTGTAACATAACGGCTTACTCTACAAAAATCCCGGGCCTGAACGTCTCAATGTCTTGGGGCGACACCTCTCCGGACGAAGACATGATGAACGCCGTCATCGATCATACGGATCGCGAGCGCATCATTTGCGTCGGCGTCGGCCCGAAGATCGACGGCAAAAAGCTTAAGGGCGGCTTGGAACAAATGCAGCGGACAAAACAGAAATTGCTTTGCTTTTTCTCGTCTATTATAATCCCGGACATGGCATGGCCCGTGCCTTCCCCCTCCATCGGAAAAGTATCTGCCATACGGGGTTTATATTCATCGAACCAACTGTTCGAGCATTCACATAAGGAGGGATTGTGGCGTCCGCTCAAAACGGGAGGTTTGTCATGACTCTATCTGCTTCTATTTCCAGGCTAAAACGTAAGGCCAAGTTGCTATCGCGCGAGGCCCAACTACCCCTCAATCAAGCCCTCAATCTCGTTGCCCAAAAAGAAGGCTATAAAAGTTGGGGACTGCTGATTAATAAAAACCCGGCCAAAAAAGAATATTCCCGGCAGATGACAACGGCTGTCAAAGCCGCTCAAATCACGTCGCTTCCGTTGAGCGGGACGGATCGTTCCGAATTCATCGAAACGGCAAACATCGTTTTCGAAAAAATCGTGCAGCGGATCGAGCCCGATAATCCGGAGATAGTTCGCCAACTTTGGAACCCGGAGGATTTTGTCGATGCCCTTCTAACCAAAGACATGCTGCCCATCAGCAGGGACTATGCTCTGTCCCTGATTGATGCTTTTCTTGTTCATGACGTGATCGGTTTAGCCGTGCGGGCCGACGATATGGCCCAAAAAGGCAAATGACTCGCCACTAACACGATGCTCTCGTTCGGATATGCGCTGCCGGGAGTGATAGCACATACGGGTTCGAGAAGAAACCAGGACGCGGGCCTCAAGGAAAGGAAGATATGAGTCACGCCGCGCACGCGGGCGCTTTTCTTCTGCTTTTGCGCGGGGCGACGAGCGATTTTCCAAGCAAAAAGCAGTCCAGATACGGAAATAGCCTTCTCATCAGCATCGTCGTCAGCGCCGCCTCGCCTTGCGGTAACTGCTTCGCTAACCCCGGCGCCAGCGCCGCAAACTTATCGAACAAGACCGGGTCGAAGTGCGTGCCCCTTTCTTTCTCCATAACCTGAAGCGCTTCCTCCACGCTCTGCGCCGATTTATACACGCGCATCGACGTCAGCGCATCGAACACATCCACCAACGCAAACATCCGCGCTTCTTTCGGTATTTCTTCTCCCTTCAGCCCTTGCGGATATCCGCTCCCGTCGTAATGCTCGTGATGCGACGCCACCACCGGCGCCGTCTCCGTCAATAACTGCGATTGGCTTACGATCTCCGCGCCCCTCAACACATGCGTTTGCATCTCTGCCCGCTCTTCCGCCGTCAGCGGCCCAGGCTTGTTCAATATATGATGCGCCACCACCAGCTTGCCTATGTCGTGCAAAAACGCGCTCTTCGCCACACGCACCACTTCCTCCGGCGTCAGCCCCAGCGCTTCCGCAAACAGCACCATGTAGATCGTCGTCCGCAGATTGTGTCCCGCCGTGTTGCTGTCCCTCATCTCCGCCAGCTTCCCCAGCATCGACAGCAGGTCGATGTTAATCCGCGCCACCGTCAGCACCGTCTCGAGCAGCAGTTTCTCAAACCGCCGAAAGACCGGATATAATCCTACCGCCGTCAAAAACGACGACGCCAATATCAATATCCCCGTCCTGAAGACGGCGTCGAGCCTTAGATCGCCCCAGCCGATAATCCCGTATAACGCCGCCGCCGCCCCCACAATCGCGCACGACAGCACCACCACCGTCGCCGTAAACGTCCATAATCTCCGCCGCGCGTCCTTAAACGCCCCGGCCAGTTGCGCTCCAAGCCGGTTGAGCGCCGCCCCTTGTATCGGCGCCTGCCTCTCCTCCGCGCTTTTCTCTTCCTCTTCCGCCATGCAAGGGGTCCTTCTCTCCGGCCGGTTCTCTCTCCCTACCCCGATACCCTATACTTTCATAAGTTATCATTAACGCTCATCGGGCTATATTTTCTCAACGATTTTTTATTTAATATTATCAATAAGTTTTCTTCGATTTTTGCTTTTACGCTTTATTAAACACGAATTTTATGGTATACATAACTTAACAATTTCGGAGATTTTTATGGTCATTGATTTCGTCCAGTACGTCGAACAAAAGAAAGCTCAGGCTGCCGCAGAACAGGCCGCCTATGAAGCCGAAATGGCCCGCCGCGAACATCTGGAAATCTTCCTTTCCGGCATGATCGCTGAGCTTATGGCCGCTTAACTTTTCTTACTTTCCGCGCGAGTCCGCAAACGTCGCCTGCATCAGGCCCATGATGTCCGCCTGATTGCTTTTGCCCATGACTTGATCCGCGATCTTGCTCGCCTGTTGCAGCGATATCTTCATGATCTCGTTCTTTACCGCAGGAAGACGCCTCGGCGACATCGACAGCTCGTGCAGACCCAATCCCAGCAACAACGGCGTCGCTCGCGCGTCGCCCGCGATCTCCCCGCACAGCGCCACGGGTATATTCGCCCGCCATGCCGCCGCCACCGTAAACTGGATCAGCCTCAGCACCGCCGGATGAAACGGATCGTACAGCTCTGCCACCGTGTCGTCCCCGCGATCAATCGCCAGCGTGTACTGCGTCAGGTCGTTGCTCCCTATCGAAAAGAAATCGCACACCTTGGCCAGAGAATCCGCTATCAGCGCCGCAGACGGTATCTCGATCATCGCCCCCAACGGCGGCAGGCCTTTCAACTTAATCCCTCTCCTATGCAGCCGCTTCTCTATCTGCAAGACCCTCGCCCGCACCTGATTCATTTGCGCCAAATGCGAGATCATCGGGATCAATATCCGCACCGGCCCGTGCATTCCGGCCCTTAATATCGCCGCCAGTTGCGCATCCAAAATTTCCGGCTCTTGCAGGCCCAAACGTATCGCCCTTAATCCCAACGCCGGATTCGGACTCTCCTCAATCGCGCCGCCCAACGCCGACGCGATCTTCTCCCCGCCCACGTCCAGCGTCCGCACCGTCAGCGGCAGGCCGTCCAGCTTCTCGACAATATCCTTCAACGCCTCGTACTGCTCGTCCTCGTCCGGCAGCGTCGGCCGGTTCATAAACATGTATTCCGTCCGCAACAGCCCTACGCCCATCGCTCCGGATTCCGCCACAGCCTCGAGATCGCGCGGCAGCTCCATGTTCGCCTGCAGCGATATCAGCTTCCCGTCCGCCGTCACCGGCGGCACCTTCCTCAGCGTTTTGAGCTTTTTATCCTCTTGCTTCTTCTTCGAGACTTCGTGCTTGTAAAACTGCAGCGTCTCCGCCGTCGGGTGGACGATGATCTCGCCCTTCCTCCCGTCGATCACGATCGTGTCGCCCGTCTTGATCCCGTGCGTCAGCGCCGCGACACCCGATATCGCCGGTATTCCCAACGCCCGCGCGATAATCGCCGCGTGGCTCTCGGCCCCGCCCAAAACCGTCGCAACCCCCGAAACGCGCCCCGGGTCCATCAGCGCCGCGTCCGCAGGCGTTATCTCCTCCGCCAAGATCACGCTGCCTTCCGGCACGTCCGCAAACGGGTTGTAGTTCTGCTGCAAAAGGCTCCTTAAAAGCCTCGACCCCACCTCGCCCACGTCGTCCGCTCGCGCCGCGATATACGGATCGTGCAACGCAGAAAAATCCGCTTTGATCGCGCTGATCTGCTTTTGTATCGCCGCTTCCGCATTAATCCGCTGCTTCGAGATCGACTCTTCGACCCCGCGCACAAGCCTCGAATTCGACAGCATCCCCTTGTACGCGTCGATCAGGAGCGTCATGTCCTCGGCCCCGGCCGGAAGCGTTTGCGCCTTCTGCCTTAACTGCGACAGGTGCCTTTGCACCTTCGAGATCGCGGCGTGCAGGCGCTTTTGCTCTTTCTCCACCTGCCCGGCCGCTATCTCGTACTCGAGGGCAAGCCGGGCCTGGACGGCAGCCATGTGC
>CAYUPD010000127.1:0-4649 GCA_964446645.1 uncultured Rhodospirillaceae bacterium | reverse complement strand
GCTGTCCGGCGGCGAGAATCCGACGACGAACAACAGGATGGAGCTGACGGCGGCGATTATGGGGCTAGAGGCCCTGACGAAGCCGTCCGAGGTCAAATTGTATACCGACAGCCAGTACGTCCAGAAGGGAATAACCGAATGGCTCAAGGGCTGGATCGCGCGGGGATGGAAGACGGCGGATAAGAAGCCGGTCAAGAACGCGGATTTGTGGAAGCGCCTCGATGAGGCGAGGTCGGGGCACAAGGTGGAGTTCATCTGGGTGCGCGGGCACGATGGGCATCCGGAGAACGAACGTGTCGATCAGCTTGCCGTCGCGGCGAGCTGGGCCGTGAGAGATTGATAACGATGAAAACAAAGATTTACGCCCGTTCTCTGGAAGATTTAGTCGCGGCCGAAATTTTGCCGGGCGTGACGCCTGCGCTTCAGTCCGTCGCGGCGAAGTACGCGATTGCGGTAACGCCCGCGATGCTGGAGCTTATTGATCCAAAAGACCCAACCGATCCGATCGCGGCGCAGTTTGTGCCTTCCGAAAAAGAACTAAAAACATTGCCCGAAGAGCTTGCCGACCCGATAGGAGACAAAGCGCGCGAAGCCGTTCCCGGCCTGATACATCGGTATCCCGACCGCGTGTTGTTGAAGCTGTTGCACACATGCCCGGTTTATTGCCGGTTTTGTTTCAGGCGCGAGCAGGTGGGGCAGGGCAACGGCGCATTAACGACCGAAGAAACACGGAAGGCGCTCGACTATATCCGTGCGCATAAAGAAATCTGGGAAGTCGTATTGTCCGGCGGCGATCCGCTGATGCTGTCGGACAGGCGCATGGCGGATGTCATGGCGGAGCTTAACAGGATCGAGCACGTCAAGATCATACGCATTCACACGCGCATGCCGGTGGCCGATCCGGAACGCATAACGCCGGAATTAATCTCGGCGCTGAAAGGCCGCGCAACGGTTTATGTTCTGCTGCATTGCAATCACGCGCGCGAACTGACGCCTGCGGCGCGCGCGGCCTGCGCGCGTCTGGCCGACGCCGGAATACCTTTGTTGTCGCAGAGCGTTCTTTTGCGAGGCGTCAACGACACGGTCGAGAGCCTGAGCGATCTGATGCGCGCGTTTGTGGAAAGCCGCGTCGTTCCGCATTATCTGCATCACGGCGATCTGGCGCGTGGCACGAGCCACTTCCGCGTGCCGATGAAAGAAGGTCAGGCGTTGTTGCGCGCGATGCGGGGAAAATATTCGGGGCTATGCCAGCCTGCGTATATTCTGGATATTCCGGGTGGCCACGGCAAAGTGACGATAGGCCCTGTCTTTGCCGAGGAGAAAGACGGCGCGTGGGAAGTCGAGGATTTCTGCGGCCGAAAGCACGCCTACCGCGAAACATCCAAATAATATTACCTAAACTTATTGCTCCGGTTAAACCCGTTGGGCGCGATGCGGCCCGCTTGGGCGCGGTCGCCGCGCCAGTTGCGCAAGTCCGTTTCGGTGCGCGTGCGGTCGCCGGATTGCCACGTCAGGCCTTCTTTCAAGACAATCGTTTTGATGTCCGAAAGCTGGCCGCCGCTGTATTTTTGCAGGATGACGCCGCGACCGCGCCCCATTTCGGGCAATTCGGCGGCGGGGAAGAGAAGCAATTTGCGGTTTGTGCCGATGACGGCGATGGTATCGCCCGCGACGGGAGTAAACGCTGCGGCTTTAACGCCGTCGCCGACGTTTAAGACTTGTTTGCCGTTCTTGGTCTGGGCGAGAGTGTCCTCGGCCTTGACGATAAAGCCGCGCCCGTCGGTCGAGGCGACGATAAATTTCTGTTCGGGGACGTATTTGACCATGCCGACGATGTCGTCTTCGTTGGGCAAGTCGATCATGAGGCGCACAGGCTCGCCGAATCCGCGTCCCGGAGGCAGTTTATCGCCGGAGAGCGTGTAGAAACGGCCGTTGGTCGCGAAGAGAAGGAACTTATCGGTCGTCTCGGCGTCGAGGAGATAGGCTTCCTCGTCGCCTTCTTTGTATTTGATCTGGGCGCGCTGGGCGGCGTCCGAGGCGATATGGCCGCGCATGGCGCGTATCCAGCCCTTGGCCGAGCAAACGACGGTAATGTTTTCTCGTTCGATGACGGCATCGACGGGGACGGCCAATTCGACCGGGGCGTCGCCGATGACGGTGCGGCGGGCGCCGAGCTTTGTAGATTTGGCGAAGCGTTTTTTAAGCTCGACCAGTTCGTCGTCGATGACCTTCCAGCGTGCGTCCTCGCTCTTGAGGAGTTTTTTGAGGCCAGCCTGTTTTTCCGAGAGCTCTTTCTGCTCGCCCTTGATCTGCATCTCTTCGAGTCTGCGAAGGGCGCGAAGGCGCATGTTGAGGATAGCCTCGGCCTGCGTGTCGGAAAGCTTAAAGGTCTTCATGAGGACGGGCTTCGGCTCGTCTTCTTTGCGAATGATCTTGATGACCTTGTCGAGGTTTAAGAAGGCGATCATATAGCCGCCGAGGATTTCGAGCCGCGCCTCGATCTGCTTGAGCCTGTAGGTCGAGCGGCGGATCAAAACGTCCTGCCTGTGGGCGAGATAGGCCCTAAGGACGTCGCGCAAATCCATGACTTTAGGCACGCAGTCCTTGTCGAGAACGTTCATATTGAGGGGTATGCGAACTTCAAGGTCGCACTGGCGGAAGAGGGATTCCATAAGGACGGAAGGATCGACGTTGCGGCTTTTTGGGGTCAAAACGATGCGCACGTCGTCGGCGGACTGATCGACAACGTCGTCAAGAAGCGGAATTTTGCGGGCCTGAAGAAGCTCGGCCATTTTTTCGATGAGGCGCGATTTTTGGACTTGGTAGGGGATTTCGGTGACGACGATCTGCCATGTGCCTTGGCGAAGGTCTTCTTTTTCCCATTTGGCGCGGAGGCGAAAAGAGCCTTTGCCGGTTTTATAGGCCTCGACGATGGCGTCGCGGCTTTCGGCCAGCTCGCCGCCCGTGGGGAAGTCGGGGCCGGGCATAAAGCCGACGAGCTTGTCGATTCCGGCGTTAGGCGTGTGGATCAGATGGCGCAAGGCGTCGCAAATTTCCGAAACGTTATGGGGAGGAATGCTGGTGGCCATGCCGACGGCGATGCCGTTGGTGCCGTTAGCCAGCAAATTCGGGAAGGCTGCGGGCAAAACGACAGGCTCGGTTTCGCTGCCGTCATAGGTTGGACGGAGATCGACGGCGTCTTCGTCGATGCCTTCGAGCATGAGCAGCGCGACATCGGTCAGGCGGGCTTCGGTGTAACGCATGGCGGCGGCGCTGTCGCCGTCGATATTGCCGAAATTGCCCTGTCCCTCGACCATGGGATAGCGCTGGTTAAAGTCTTGGGCGAGGCGGACCATGGCGTCGTAAACGGCGGTGTCGCCGTGGGGGTGATATTTGCCGATAACGTCGCCGACGACGCGGGCGGATTTTTTAGGGGGCAGGGAGGGTTCGAGATGCAAGCCGCGCATGGCGTACATAAGGCGGCGGTGAACGGGCTTCATGCCGTCGCGCACGTCGGGGAGGGCGCGATCCATGATGGTCGAGAGAGCGTAAGACAAATAGCGCTCGGACAAAGCCTCGCGCAGGGGCTTGTCGAGAATGTCCTGCGGGGGCGGAGGGACTTGTTTTTTAAGAGAAGTTTTTGTCATGCGGTTGAGTTATCAGTATTTTTGATTCTGTGAAAGTGTTTTAACCATAAAATTTTGGACAAAAAGAAGCGGGAAGAACCTAAAATGAGCGGATAATTGAGGAGCGTTTATCATGCAAGCGATTCATTTATCCATAGATTTAACGGACATTGAAAAGAGATGCCATAGGGAGTGGGGTTTTTATGCGTCGGATTGGGCGCAAGTGGAAGCCAACACATTGACCGCTGCCCATGAGCTTAAGAACCGAAATATTGAGACGGTTTATATCGGGTACGACAGCGTCTTTGTGCCTTTTGAAAGCGGCGTCGGGTATTTTAAAGATACGCCCAAAGAAACCTCCGATGCCATGCGTGACGATAAAAGTCTTGAGTTTACGCTTTCCATGGCTCCCGATACGCTTGTTGCTTATAAGCGGGGCTATTCGGCGTATAAGGAAACGGCGATTGCCGAGTGGGTTGAGCGGCAGGGGATAAAGGAAATTTTTATAAGCGGCGTCGTCGAAATGGACAGTTTATTCCGTGTGAACAAGCGCTGCGTTAGCGAAACGGCGCGCGACTTGAGCGAAGCAGGGTATCGGGTAACGATCGTTGCCGAGGCGACGCATCGCGGGATAAAAGGGAGCGTGGACTATCTTTCTCTGGAAAAGAGAAAGAGAAACCACAGCCTGCTTGGCGTGAGCGTGACTCCTTTAGAAGAGATACTGGCTCGCCTCGACGCCCCGGCGGAGCCGAAAGAACCTGCGAAGATGTTGTCGCTTGATTGGGCGCGTCATATCTGGCGGAACAAAGGCCTCGCACCCGGGGAACATTAGTTTAGCGGTTGTTGCAAGACATCCCGATCAAGTGGTACGCTCAAGAAGCGGCTGTTTAAAGGAACGAAATCCATGAAGAAAAAGGCCCCCTTGGGGTATTACGGCAAGTTCGGCGGGATGTTCATTCCCGAGATACTGAAGGCGAATTTTGACGAGCTGATCGGCCATTACGAGAAAGCCCGGCGCGATCT
>CAYUPD010000126.1:0-4712 GCA_964446645.1 uncultured Rhodospirillaceae bacterium | reverse complement strand
TAAAAGAGAAACTTATAGTTAATTCTCCGTTTCAAAGAAGCTTGGCCACAGTTGCTATCTTCTCGGTCAGCGATTGAGGATCGCCCTGAATTTCAACGATTTTTAAGCGGCTCGTTTCGCCGGATTTGATCTCGACGCATTTTTGGGGAACGCCAAACTCGTCCGCCAACCGCTCGATCAGCGCCTTGTTGGCCTTGCCCTCGCGCGCGACGGAGGCCACAGAAACTTCAATCGCGCGCTTGCCGTCGCCGATATCGACGATCCTGATCTCTCTTGCGCGCGACAAGCCGGGTTTGGCCTTAACCGTTAAGCGGATTCCGCCCGAAAGAAGCGTCAGGATTCCGTCGGCGTTCATGGCGCGCGCCTTTTGACTTCGAAAAGCGAGAAATTCGGCATTTTGGGAACAGGTACGCGCTTGAGCCACGGCGGCGGCTCCTGCTGGATCAGACGCACGGCAAATTTTTCGTCCCGGTTCGACGACGCGTCTCCGTTCAGATACATCGTCGGCACGTAATGGCACAAAACGACGAGGTCGATCTGATCGCGCTTGGCGATCTCCCACGCCTTCATCGGCTCCGTCGCCGAGAAGAAATCCAGCGCGTCCATGTTGCCGCGCACGTTGGTATGGTAAGGCGCGGCCATGACCTCGTGCGGCGTATAAAAGAGCAGCCCCGCCCCCTCGCCGATCATGTTCATGATCCTGAGCTTGCGGTCGCCGTAAGGCGGCGCGGTTAAAACTTTCGTCAAACGGCCGATGCCGCACGAGTTATCGACGCGCTGCGCCGGAAACATCAACACGCCCGTGTTGAACGAGCGGTTGTCCGTGAGCGCGGGCAACAAAACGACCGTCAAGGGCCCCAAAAGAAGCACAAGCCCGATCTCGGCCCAAAAGCGCGGGCGGCCCTTGAGCGCCGCGCCGATCCGCTCCCAGCCGCGCGCGGCGAAAACCACAAGCGGAACGATCGAGAACACTTGCGCGTAGATCATCAGGCGTATCTGGTAGAAGAACCCAAGGACGACGGACGCGCCTAAAAGCGTTCCGAGCAAAATCCAGCTCCAGCGCTTGCCGTCTTTGGCCGCGCGCGCCGACATAAAGCACACGCAAAATCCGATGACGGGCGTCACGGCGTACAAAAGCGCCTTGAACCAGCCGACGCGCTCGACCATCGGCAGGGCTTCCTCAAGATTGGCGAAAAACAGCGAGGCCAGCCTTTGATCCATCGCGCCGTAAGGCCCTTCGAGCAGCGCCGGGAAATAATAGAGATAAGCGATGCCTAACAGAAGAGCGACACCGCCGCTTACGGCCAGCCGGATTTTGGCGTTCGCGACGTTTCTCACGACGAAAGCGCCGAGCATCGACGCCGCAATGCCGCCCGCCAGAACGACATAGACAATCGAGTAGGACAGCAAATCCGGACGTAAATAAGCCGACGAAGGCCGGTCGAGCGCGAGGAATGCCGCGCTAAAGACAAACAAGCTTAAGCCGAAATCCAAGGCGACGCGCGCGGCCTCCCGGCCCGATAAAGCCGCCCAAAGCCCGATGACGGCCGAGGCCACCACGATCCACGGCAGCGCCTCAAGCCCTATCGCCATCGAAAGCGCGAATATAAATCCGGCACCGACGGCAAAAACGATCCGGCGCTCGAAGAGTTGCGTCGCAAGGATGAGGGCGACCGTAGCCAAGATCGCGAGCAGGCCGTGGTGATCGACCTGACCCGGCGCGAACTTGAACATCAGATGCGGGCCGAACAGCGCGATAAACGGCGCGAGGCAGGCCCATCCCTTTGGCGCGTAACGGGCCGAAAGAGCGCACAAAACCCAAAAGAACAGGCCCAGATAAACGGCAGGAAGCACGAAAGAGGTCAAAAGCCCCGCCCCTTGCCATGTGTAGCCCAAAAATCTGAACAGCATGATAAACGCCGCAATCGGCATTTCGGCAAAGCGCGTGTAGTGGATCGCGACGCCTTCGGGCGGGCTCATGCGGTGCTGGACGTTATCGAACCACCCCTGCCCCAAAAGCCAGTCGAGCGTCTGGGTCAGATACGTGTAATCGTCCGAATCCGGCAGATCGCCGAGCCACACGGCGTTAAACGGCATCAAAATGTAGGCGATAATGAAGAAAAACCAGATAACAATCGGCAATCCGGCAAACGGCACCTGAAAAACGCGCAACACGTCGCCGAAAAAGTCCGCGATTTTTTGAGCGAGGCTTTTTTTCCTCCAGAAGAGAAAATCGATCTTCATTCTTGCCCCGCACACAGGACGTCCATCCTCTCCTGCTGTTCGTCGGTCACAGTCTTGCCGTTAAAGAGAACCTTGTCTCCTTCGACCGTGAATTCGCCGAGCTGGATTTCCGTCCCCGCGCCGAGCTTGTCGTACGAGGAGTCGAGGCCGAGCGCCTTCTTGAGATCGAGCGTCAGGGGAATTTTGAACGTCTTGGGCAGATCGAGAGAATACTCCGAAGGCAAATCCGCCGGTTTGACGGGCTTGCCGTAAGCGTCCACGCCGGGCTTGTAGTCGATGAGCGCCGTGCACAATGCCGGATCGACGGAAGGCTTTTTGGATTCGGCATACGCATGCGGCGCGCACAGAAGGGCAACGGCCATTCCGATGAGCGCCGCCCGCCTCATGACGACAGACTCTTCTTCGCGGCGGAGAGGCGGGACAACAAGGCCTCGGCCTCGGCCATGCGTTCGCGCTGCTCTTCCACCACCTCGGGCGGCGCGCGGTCCGTGAACGATTTGTTGTCGAGCTTCGCTTCGATCTTGCGGATTTCGGCAATCGCCTTCTCGGCTTCTTTCTCAAGCCGCGCGCGCTCCTTCGCAAAGTCGATCACGCCCGCCAAAGGCATGACAAACGTCGCTTCGTCCACGACAGCCTGCGCCGAACCTTTAGCAACGGCATCCGTCGAGGCAATGTCCGAAACGCGGGCAAGGCGCTGGATAATCGTCTTGTGGCGCTCGATGCGCGCGAGCGTTTCTTTTCCCGCTCCTTTGACCTGAAGCGGAATTTGCGAGCCCGCCGGAACGTTAAGCTCGGCGCGCACCGTGCGGATCGACGAAATCAGGCGCACGAGCCAGTTCATCTCGTCCTGCGCGGCCTTGCCGTCGGCTTTAAGGCCGATATCGGGCCATTTGGCCGCAATCAGCATCGTCTTGCCGCCCGCAAACCCGGCCCAAAGCTCCTCGGTCAGATACGGCATAAACGGATGCAATATATGGAGAATTTGCGCCAAAACCCACGCCGTCGCCGCGCGCGTCTCGGCCTTAGCCGCCTCGTCCGCGCCCGTCAGAATGGGCTTCGTCAATTCGAGATACCAGTCGCAGAACGTGTTCCAGACGAACTCGTAAGCCGCCGCCGTCGCGAGGTCGAAGCGGAAAGCCTCAAGCTGCTCGGTCACCTTGTCCACGGCCGCTTTTGTCTCGGAGGCGATCCACTTGTTGACCGTCTGCGTCACGGAAGCCGGATCGAAATCCGGCTTATACGCGCATTCGTTCATTTCGGCGAAGCGCGCGGCGTTCCACAATTTGGTCGCGAAGTTGCGGTTGCCCTCGATACGGCTTGTCGCCAACTTGATATCGCGCCCCGGCGTGGACATGTTGGCCAGCGTAAAGCGCAGCGCGTCGCAGCCGAATTTTTCGATGACATCCAACGGATCGATGACGTTGCCCTTCGTCTTGGACATCTTGCGGCCTTTTTCGTCCCGCACGAGCGCGTGCATGTAGACCGTTTTAAACGGCACATCTTTCATGATATGCAGGCCGAACATCATCATGCGCGCGACCCAGAAGAAGATGATGTCGAAGCCGGTCACCATCACGTCGGTCGGATAATAACGCTGAAGCTCCGGAGTCTTTTCGGGCCAGCCGAGAGTCGAGAACGGCCATAGGCCTGACGAAAACCACGTGTCGAGAACGTCTTCGTCGCGCTTCAATGAAACTTTTTTGCCATAATGCTTTTCGGCGGCGGCCTGGGCTTCCGCTTCGGTTTCTTCGACGAAAACTTTTCCGTCCTCGGCGTACCACGCCGGAATCTGATGCCCCCACCACAACTGGCGGCTGATGCACCACGGCTGAATGTTGCGCATCCACGCAAAATACGTGTTGGTCCACTGCTCGGGCACGAACTTCGTGCGCCCATCCTCGACGGCCTTGATCGCCTCTTCCGCCAGAACTTCGGCCTTCAGATACCACTGCTCGGAAAGCCACGGCTCAATCGGCACGCCCGAACGGTCGCCGTGCGGCACGACATGCGTATGAGGCTCGATTTTGTCCAGAAGGCCCAGACTTTCCATATCCGCGACGATGATTTTACGCGCTTCGAAGCGATCAATGTTTTTATATTTTTCAGGCACTTCGGAGTTTAACTTCGCGTAGCGGTCAAAAATATTGATGAGCGGCAGTTTGTGGCGTCTTCCGACCTCGAAATCGTTGAAGTCGTGCGCGGGCGTGATCTTGACCGCGCCTGTTCCTTTTTCGGGATCGGCGTACTCGTCGCCCACAACCGGGATAAGCCTGTCCGCAAGCGGCAAACGCACCATCTTGCCGATCAGATGCTTGAGCTTCGGGTTTTCGGGATGCACCGCCACGGCCGTATCGCCCAGCATCGTTTCGGGCCGCGTCGTCGCCACGATGACGACTTCGTCGCTGCCCTCAATCGGATATTTGAAGTGCCACATGTGGCCTTTGACTTCGGTCTGTTCGACCTCCAAG
>CAYUPD010000125.1:0-4726 GCA_964446645.1 uncultured Rhodospirillaceae bacterium | reverse complement strand
GGGCGTCATACGCATCTATGCCGACAATGACTCGGCCGTAACGTCGAGCCTGTTCGTTTCGGGCGGCTTTGCCGAAGTGACGCAGGACCGCTTTACGGTCTTGGCGACGGAAGCGATCCCCGTCTCCGAATTGAAGAAGGCGGATATCGAAGCCGAGGCAAAGGACCTCGCAGGTCAGATCTCGGCGGCTTCGGAAGGCCCTGAACGCGACGCTCTGATGGAAAAGCAGGAAATCGTCGCGGCCAAGCTTCGCGCGGCGGCTTAAGTTAGGGCGTTATAGTCTTATTTTAAGTTATTGGCGAGGCGGGCATGGATATTTCAAAAGAAATCAAAAATGCGTCTCGCGAAATGCTTTATCGCATCAGAAACCACGCCGATTTTTTAATAGCTGCGCCGTTCTTGGCGTATGCCTATTATTGTTTTGTAAGCGGCTGCTTCAATGCGGCCATTCTTTCTATGTTCGTCGGATATGGAGCCGGGGGACTTTGTCTTAGGACCCGCAATGCTTCCCGGCCTGCGGGGCCCAGAGTGGGCGCATCGGCGATCGATTGTTCTTCAAAGTAGGGCGCGGCGAGCTTTTTTCTGAGCGATTTTTATCCTATTGGTGTTCCATAGATTCGTGTGTTAACCATAATTTGCGCCGCGTCTTCTATGCGCGGCGCGCGTTTGTGCGCACGGATTCCTCAGCGCAGACGCTGTGCTTAACAGACAAATGCGATGGCGGACAAGCCCAAAGATAAAAACGACATTTCTCCCGCATCGGATGCAGGCGCTTCTTTTTTGCGCTCGATTTCTTCCAATTCCTTTTTATCGATAGGCGCGCAGGCGGCCGAATATTGGGCCGATGCCGCTCAGCGCGGCGTGCTCTTTCTCGATGTTTTGAGGCAGCGCAGCGATATGCACATCGCTCATGAGGAGAGCGAGTCTCCTACGGTTCTTCATTTCAAGTACGACATGGTTCTCGACGGACGCAAGTTCAAGCATCCCGTCAATTACCATCTGTTGCATATTTTGCCGCCGGAGGGCGCGGCGACGGATCCGAAAAAAAGGCCGTTTATCGTCTTCGATCCGCGCGCGGGCCAAGGCCCGGGCATCGGCGGCATGAAGGAGGACAGCGAGGTCGGCCAGGCCCTGAAATCCGGGCATCCGTGCTATTTCGTGGGGTTTTGGCCGAGCCCGGTGCCAGGCCAGACGGTCGAGCACGTGTGCGAGGCCGAGGCGATTTTTATCTCACGCGTTATCGCGCTCTATCCGGAGGCCGAAAAGCCGTGCCTGATCGCCAACTGCCAAGCGGGGTGGCAGGTCGCGATGGTCGGCGCGGTTTATCCCGAGCTTGTCGGCGTGCTCGTGCTGGCGGGCGCGCCTCTGTCGTTCTGGGCGGGCGTGCGCGGCAAAAACCCCATGCGCTACGTCGGCGGCATCACGGGCGGCTCGTGGCCGGCAGCCTTCGCCAGCGACATCGGCAACGGCTGTTTCGACGGCGCGACCCTCGTCTCGAACTTCGAGATGCTGAATCCCGCCGACACGATGTGGAAAAAGGCCTACGACCTTTACGCCCGGATCGACACCGAGGTGCCGCGCTTTCTCGAGTTCGAAAGATGGTGGGGAAGCCCGACGCTGCTCGATAAAAACGAAATTATGTTCGTTTCGGATTCTTTGTTTATCGGCAACAGGCTCAGCTCGGCGCGGTTGCGTTCTTCGGACGGCCTGCGGATCGATTTACGCAACATCAAATCGCCGCTGTTGATTTTTTGCTCTCAGGGCGACGACATCACGACCCCGCAGCAGGCGTTGGGGTGGATAACCGACCTGTACCGCTCGGACGACGAAATCGTCGCGATGGGACAGACGATCGTTTATTGCCTGCACGAGAACATCGGGCATCTGGGCATCTTTGTGTCGAGCTCGGTGGCGAGCAAGGAATTGGACAAGTTCATCCAGAACATCGACCTTGTGGAAATCCTTCCTCCCGGCCTTTACGAGGCCGTCTTTGCCGATAAAACCGAAGGCACGAGGCATGCGGACCTTGCGACGGGCGCGCACGTGCTGCGCTTTGAGGCGCGGTCGATCCGCGACATCCGCAGGCTCGGCGGCAACGACTCCGCCGACGACAGGTGCTTTTTGACCGCCAAGCGCGCGTCCGAGAACGTCGTCAGCGTCTATGAAAACTACGTGTCGCCGTGGGTCCGCGCCTTTTCGAACGAGGCCGCCGCAAAAACGCAGCGCGAACTAGATCCGGTGCGCCTGAGGTACGCCGTTTTCTCGGATCGCAATCCTCTTCTTGCGTGGACGGCGTCGTTCGCCGAGGCCGTCAGGGCTGGGCGGGCACCTGCGCCAGAGTCCAACGTTTTCTGGCAGATGCAGGAAATAGTCTCCGCCGCTGTCGTCGCCGGGTTTGAGGGTTTCCGGTTGACCCGCGACTTTTGGACCGAGCAGTTGTTTTACGGGATTTACGGCTCGGGCTTCTTGCAATCGATGTTGGGCCTGCGCAAGTCGGAGTTCTACTCCAAATCGACAGGCCTCGACGTTGACCGTAAGCGCGATATCGAACGCCGCATCCGCGAGCTTCTCTCCTTGGCTGCCGAAGGCGGATTGCCCGAGGCGGTGGCGCGCGCGTTCCTGTACATCGTGCGGGGCGGCGGCGGGTTTGACGAACGCGAGTTCAGGATGCTCCGGCAGCTCTGCGACGCCAGTTCGACCTTGCCTAAACTGTCGCAGCCGCAGTTTAAGTCTCTTCTGAGACTCCAGCACGAAATCCTCGTCCTCGACGAAAGGAATGGCATGGAGCTTCTCTCGCGGCTGCTCGACAACGCGCCCGAGGAGGCTATTCAGGAGGCTTTGTCCGCGATTCATACCGTCGCAAGCGCCGACGGCGATTTTTCGGCGGAAGAAAAACGCCGCCTGCACAACCTCGAAAAATATTTCGTGCCCTCGCATACGACGCCCCGACGCCGCGCCACGGACGTCCAAATATTCGATAACCGTTCCTGACGGCAACGCAGGCGGGATCGAAAAACTCTTGATAAACAAAATATTAACCATTTAAGGCTTTACTACCATTCGATTTTTGCACGATGATCCTGTACAACCCCGCGTAAACCTTGCATAATCAGCTCCTCCATGCGCCGCCTCGTTCGGCGGCATAAGATTTCGCCAGACTTATCGGTTGTACGGCGCATTCGTGCGCGGCCGTTTTTGTTTTTTAGTTTATGGGAGTGCGTTCAATGCAGGAAGAAGTGAAGCCCGAAAACGTTTTCGAAGTCATCGATACGCTGTACCAATCCCAGCAGGCAAGGCTGACGCACGGATTAAGCCCGGCCGTTTTGCTTGACGATTTGTTTTCGTGGGTGAACCACTTATCCTCCTCGCCCGGAAAGCTTCTTAAGCTTGCGACGTATCCGTTTTTTAACGGGCAGGAATTTCTCAAGAGATTTCTCGACGAGGCCGGCCCCGGCGGCGGAAAAGACCGCCGTTTCAGCGCGGACGGGTGGAAGCTCTTTCCGTGGCGGCTTTATGCCGAAACGTTCCTTGCGTCCGAGGATTTTTGGCGCGAAGCCACAAGCGGCATTCCGGGACTCGACGATAAGGTCGAGCGCGCGGTCGGATTTCAGGCGCGGCAGCTTCTGGATTCGATGTCACCCATCAATTTCCCGGCGACCAATCCCGAAGTCCTTAAAGAGACGATCCATTCGGGCGGAATGAACTGGGTCAAGGGATTCTCGAACGCTGTCGAGGACGCCTGCCGCTCGGTGACGGGCAAGAAGCCGGTCGCATCCGACGACCTCGAAGTAGGCCGCGATCTGGCCGTGACTCCGGGCAAAGTCGTCTTGCGGACGCGCCTGATGGAGCTGATTCAGTACAAGCCGCGCGTCGAGAGCGTCTACAAGGAACCGGTGCTGATTATCCCGGCGTGGATTATGAAGTTTTACATTCTCGATCTGTCGCCGCAGAACTCGCTCGTTAAATGGCTGCTCGAGCAGGGCCACAGCGTCTTTATCCTTTCGTGGCATAATCCGAACCGCGACGACCGCGATCTCGGCCTCGACGAGTACTATCGTCTCGGCTCGATGGCCGCCATCAACGCCGTGTCCGCCATTTATCCGGATACGAAGATTCATCTCGCGGGCTACTGCCTCGGCGGAACGCTTTCGCTCATTACGGCGGCGGCCATGGCCGGAGAAGGAGACGACCGCATTAAGACTCTGACGCTGCTTGCGGCTCAAGGCGACTTTACCGAAGCCGGGGAGATCATGCTCTTCCTGCGCGAGGGGCAGGTCGAGTTCCTCGATAACATGATGTGGGCGCAGGGGTATCTGGATTCGAGCCAGATGGCCGGAGCCTTCAAGATGTTGCGGTCGTACGAGCTTCTGTGGTCGAAGATCGTGAGCGAATATTTGCTCGGCCAGCGCAGCAAGATGATCGATCTTATGGTCTGGAACGCCGACGCGACGCGCATGCCCTACAAGATGCACAGCGAGTATCTGAACAAGCTGTTCCTTCACAACGATTTCGTCGAAGGCCGTCTCTCGATCGAGGGCAAGCCCGTAGCTCCGGAGAACATCAAGGTTCCGGTGTTTGCCGTCGGGACGGAAAAAGATCACGTCGTTCCGTGGTTCTCGGCCTATAAAATTCATCTGATGGTCAATACGTCGGTGACGTTCGTGCTGACCAACGGCGGATTGAAGGTGGGGCCATCGGCCGTGATGTCCACGGTCTTGCCGACGAA